>JBAXIG010000006.1:0-41286 GCA_037138535.1 Actinomycetes bacterium | reverse complement strand
TTTTACTGGAGCCGCTTTCACGCGATTTGAAGTGAACTGAGCAGCTCCCACAAATTTTGGACCAAGGTTGTGAACAATGGCTACATCTTTATTGCCAGATTTCTTTAGCCCGGCAGCCACACCCGCAGCCATAAAACCTTTTGCAAAAGTGACGCTCATGGAGTTACTCCTTGTCCGGTAAGTCCGCTGGTCTCTGAGAAACCGCACATGATGTTGGCATTCTGTATAGCCTGGCCAGCAGCGCCCTTCACCAAATTATCTAAAGCAACCGTGACCACTGCGTGGCCTACTCGTAGATCCGATGCGACGGAGATGTGCACATTATTCGATCCGTGTACGGACGAAGTTGCGGGCTGATTGTCCAAGACATGAATAAATGGTTCATCGTGATACATCGCAGTGAAAGCACTCTTCAACTGCTGAGTATCATGATTACCCTTCATGCGTAGTGTTATCGCCGCCAATATTCCACGCGACATAGGTGCCAAAAACGGTGTGAATGTGAGCGATACTGGAGAACTAGCAATCTTGTTGAGGTTCTCTTCAACTTCCGGAGTGTGCTGATGAATCCCACCCACTTTGTAGGCAGTCATCGAACCCATGACTTCGCTTCCAAGCAGATTTACCTTCGCACTACGACCGGCGCCCGAGGTTCCCGATGCGGCAACTACCACGATCCCTTGTGGGTCAACTAAACCTGATGAGAGCAGCGGCGCGATTCCCAGGGTGAGCGCGGTGGCGTAACAACCCGGATTGGCCACTCTGGAACTTTTCGCAATGTCAGTCCGTGCCGCGGGCAATTCCGGGAGTCCATAGGTCCATGTCCCTGCATGGGGGCCGCCGTAATACGTCTGCCAATCACTCGAGCTGGTGAGTCGAAAATCAGCACCAAGGTCAACAATTTTAGAGAGACCAGGGTGAGCGCTTGCTAATGCAGCCGAGGCGCCGTGCGGCAGCGCTGTAAAAAGTACATCGCACTCCCCTAACGACGAGTCCTCGGCCGAGACAAAGCGTTGGCCCGCGTAACTTTGAAGAGCGGGATGCAGCGCCGTGATGAGCTCACCCGCATTGCTGGAAGCAGCGGCGACCCCCACAGTGAAGTGCGGATGGTCTGCGAGCAGGCGAAGAAGCTCGCCACCGGCATACCCGCTCGCCCCTGCAATATTTGCCCGTAATTTCATAGGAAGAGTCTACATTATTATGCAGTCTCATGCATAATAATAATCAACCGCGGAGGGTCGCCCCGCACCGGCTTATCGCCTCTGCGACCGCTGCCGAGCGCATCATGGCAACCTCGTCACCGGTCAAAGTACGGTCATGGGCCCTAAAAGTGAGCGTAAATGCCAGCGATACCGAGCCATCAGGAATGGGCTCCCCTACGTAGCGATCGAAGAGATCCACCCGTTCTAGCTCAGGCCCGCCTCCCTCGATGAGAGCTTGGACCACCTCGCCAGTGGTCACCGTCTCGGCAACGATCAGCGCAATATCTTGAATTGCGGGCGGCTGAATCGAGAAAATCGGCGCATGTACCGGCCGGGCTACCCCGAGACGGTCGAGATCGATTTCGAAGGCAGATGTACGCGCCGGCAATTCCACATTCTTAAGCACTCGAGGATGAATCTCTCCGGCGTAACCTACTAAATCACCATCCGCATAAATGGCAGCGCCTCGGCCAGGGTGCCATGGCGCCATCTCCGCGCTGCGAACTTCGACGCTGGCGCCGAGTGACTCAACAACGGCACGCGCAGCAGCCACTGCATCACTCCAGGACGAAGGTGTCGACTTGCCTTGCCATCCTTCACTCTCGCGGGCACCAGCAAGTACACCAGCCACACTCTGTGGTTGCCGTGGAATTGATCCCATCAGCGCCGTCAATTCTTCAGAGGTAGGTGCCTTGTCTACGCCGATCGTTGGCGCTGGCGTAAAACCTTCAGCGAAGAAGAGCGAACCCATTTCAAAGAGTGCTACTTGCTTGGCCCCGCGACCAAGGTTGCGCTTGAGAGTTGCGAAAAGGCCGGGCAGCAAAGTACTGCGCAAAAATGACTCCTCCTCGCTGATCGGATTGATAAGAGCAATAAGGTTTCGACGAGAATCCTGTTTCACCACTCCGAATGAATCCAATACTTCACTGCCATGGAATGGGTAGTTCAACACTTCAACAAAATCATGACTCGCTAATGTGCGACCAATATTGCGTCGAGCACGTTGCACAGCAGTCAGTCCGCGACTTGAGGACTGAGTCAACATCACGGATGGAATTTTTTCGTATCCTTCAAGCCGAGCTACTTCCTCAACAAGGTCCTCTGCAATAGTGAGGTCTGGGCGCCAACTAGGCGGAGTGATTTCCCATTTCTCACTCTTGGATATCTCACAACCCACAGAGCGAAGGTGCGACTCAACGGATTCAACTGAGTATGAGTAGCCCACTAATCGTGATGCGTAGTGAGGGTCAAAGATAATGGGGCTTTGCAATGCGCGATTATCTACATCTATCGAAGTGTCATGGACTCCCCCACCAAATTCGCAGAGCAGAGCTATCGCTCTTGCCGACGCCGCAGGTGGCAGATCGTGATCCACTCCGCGTTCAAGGCGGCGCGATGCTTCACTGGAAAGTTTATGCCTACGGGACATTCGCCCCACTGTTGCAGGAATAAAATGTGCTGCTTCGAGGAGTATGGAGCTTGTGGAATCTGATATTTCGCTCTCCAAGCCACCCATCGTTCCTGCGAGTGCCAATGGACCCTGGTCGTCTGCTATCACGAGATCATCGGAAATCAACGGTCGCTTTACATGGTCTAGCGTTTCAAGTTTCTCTCCGGACGCTGCGCGCCTGACGCGCAAAGTGCCGTGAACCTTCTGCGCATCAAAAGCATGAAGGGGTTGACCCAGTTCGAGCATCACGTAGTTAGTGACATCTACTGCTAATGAGATGGGGCGCATTCCGCAGAGCGTGAGACGTGTCTGCATCCAGAGCGGCGAATACGCAGTTGGATTCCAACCGCTTACTGAGCTAAGCACCAACCTGTCAGCTCCAGTGGTGTCTTCGATATCTGCCTTGATCGAGGTGCCAATTTTGGAGAGCGAATACTTTGAGACGGGGTCCTTGAATTCAAGAGAGAAAGCGGTGGCTACTTCGCGTGCAATGCCACGCATCGAGAGCGCATATCCTCGATCCGGGGTGACCGCGAGATCGACTACTGAATCCTGCAGGCCGAGAAGTGTAATCGCATCATCTCCGAGATTGGCTGACCCCTCAGGAAGTACGACGATTCCTGAATGATCCTCACCAAGTCCTAGTTCCTTGGAAGAACAGATCATTCCGTTGCTTGTATGCCCGTATGTTTCACGAGCCGTAATAGCAAAACCTCCTGGCAATGTTGCGCCCGGCTTTACCACAACCACTAGATCTCCCGGAGCGAAATTCTCGGCTCCGCAAATCATCCACCGAGGTTCGCCTTCGCCAGCATCGACACTGACCCAACGGATGGGTTTCTTAAATTCTGTGAGCACTTCGACAGTAAGCACGCGAGCAACCACCACAGGACCGACGAGATCGTCACCTAGGTGTGAAACGGAATCCACTTCGAGCCCCTGACGAAGCAATGCGTCTGCAACTTCCGTTGCGGTGATATGAGATGGCAGCGCTACAAATTCGCGCAACCATGACAAGGGAAACTTCATCAGACTTCCATCCCAAAGGCCGATGTAAATCGCACATCGCCTTCGACAATATCGCGCATGTCGGTCACTCCGTGCCGGAACATCAGCGTGCGCTCAAGACCCATACCGAATGCGAATCCAGAGAATTCATTTGTATCAATTCCACAAGCAACTAATACTTTGGGGTTGACCATTCCACACCCACCCCACTCAATCCAGCCTTGTCCCCCGCAAGTGCGACATGTGGAGTCCGCACCCTTGCATCGAAAACATTTCAAATCGACTTCGGCACTCGGTTCTGTGAAAGGAAAAAATGATGGACGCAATCTGGTGACGATTCCTTCACCAAACATTGACGTCGCGAAATGATCGAGCGTTCCTTTGAGATGGGCCATCGTCACACCACGATCTATCACTAGTCCCTCTACCTGTCCGAAGACAGGGGTATGAGTAGCGTCGAGTTCATCAGTGCGATAAGTGCGACCGGGACAGATGACGTAAATCGGAGGTTGCTGCGTCAACATGGTGCGCGCCTGTACTGGCGAAGTATGGGTGCGCATCACTAAGCCTGAACCTTCTGGCGCTACGTAAAAAGTATCTGCCGTGGATCGAGCCGGATGATCGACGCCAATATTGAGAGCGTCAAAGTTAAACCATTCATTCTCTAACTCTGGGCCTTCAGCGACCTCGTATCCCATACCGATAAAGAGGTCTGCGATGCGCTCGCGCAAAGTGGTAAGCGGATGTCTGGCGCCCACGGGGCGTCGCCTCACAGGAAGAGTGACGTCGACACGTTCCTCTTGAACCACCCGCGTCTCATCGGCAACATCAACACGCTCCTGCGCATCCGCCAACGCTTGGTTGATCTCCTGGCGGGCGGCGGCAACTCGCTTACCCGCTTCGGCCTTAGCTGCGGGTGGAAGCGCCCCAATTTCACGATTAGCCAGTGAGAGAGGTGAGCGATCCCCAGCGTGGGCGATCCGGGCATCTTTAAGTTCTTCCCCGGTGCGCGCTGCGACAAAGGCAGAGATGGCATCCGCGACGACGCCTTGGAGGTACTCCACTTTGAGAGTCGCTACCTCTACTGGGTCATAACTCTTATTGGGCGCAGACATGATTCACCTCCGTTCGAAATTCTTAATGGAGTCTAGTCAACGAGCCTGGCTGGCGAGGAAGAATACGATGCCTGCCGCGGTAGCAAGGTTGAGGCTCTCGGCTCGGCCATTCATGGGTATTCGGAAGGTTCGATCAGCCTGCGAAAGTGCCTCGGGAGATAACCCCCAGGCCTCATTACCAAAGAGCCAAGCCGCGCGCGTGGGGGTCGAGCGCAGGGCCTCCCCGGAGAGGTCAGCGGCGATTACCTCGCACTTTTGGGAGTGTGCCCATGAGATTGCGTCGGAGAGACTCACTCCGTCAAGAACGGGAAGATGCCAATGCGATCCGGCAGCTGATCGAACAACTTTCGGCGACCATGGGTCAACTGAATCTTCGACAAAGATCACCACATCGAAATCGAAAGCGTCTGCGCTCCTAATAATTGTTCCCGCGTTTCCTGGATCGCGCACGTTACTCAGAATCGCAACGCGGCCCCGTGTCGCCTCAAGCGACGCAATATTGATTTTGGGGAGGTGGCACACCGCAATGACACCTTGTGGAGATTTCGTATCACACATGGCCGCGAGAACATCATCGGCAATCTCCACCGCTTCTGAGAGTATTGGGTGCTGGGCAATCATTGAGTGGGTGGCGTATAGCTCAACGATAGAATCTGAATCGAAAGTGAGCGCTTCTCGCACCGATTGAATTCCTTCAGCGATGAACTGACTCCTCGTTATCCTCTCACTCTTCTTAGATAAAGCACGAACCGCCGACACGCGTGCAGATCGCACACTTGTCGGCGGTTCAACGTTTCGTGACATTTATCGACGCGTAAACGTGTGACTAGGAGAGAACTACTGCCTTGCGAGACACCTCGACGAGAACGGTGAACGCGGCAGGATCGTTTACGGCCATGTCAGCAAGGACGCGGCGATCAACTTCGACACCGGCATTCTTTAGACCTTGGATGAAACGGCTGTAGGTCATGTTGTTCACACGAGCTGCAGCATTAATCCTTTGGATCCAGAGGGAACGAAAATCACCCTTCTTGTCTTTGCGGTCGTTGAACGCATAGACGAGTGAGTGGGTTACCTGCTCCTTGGCCTTACGGTAGAGGCGCGAACGTTGTCCGCGGTATCCACTTGCGCGCTCAAGGGTTGTGCGACGCTTTTTGTGGGCATTAACCGCCCGTTTTACACGTGTCATCTAATTCACTCCTTTGTGTGTGCGGGCGTTATTACTTAAGGCCAAGCATGCGCTTGGCGGTGTAAGAGTTAGGGGCAGCTGCCTCAGTATCGAGGGAGAGGCGACGCGTACGTCGTGATGACTTGCCTTCCAGAAGGTGACGCTTGTTCGCCTTTTCACGCATGATCTTGCCGCTGCCGGTGACGCGGAAACGCTTCTTCGCTCCGCTGTGCGTCTTCATCTTTGGCATCGTTGACTCCTCTTCGTCTCTGTGGCTTACGCCGGGCTTGAGCTAACTGACCTCTTCAGAACTGTTTTCAACTACGTCTTCAACTACGACCGGTACAGGAGTGGTGACCAACTTGGGCAAACTCGCAGGCTTTCCTCCGCGAGAAGGACCAAGGACCATCACCATATTGCGGCCATCTTGCTTGGGAGCAAATTCGATAAAAGCGATATCCGCCACATCTTCAGCCAGACGTTGTAGCAACTTATAGCCCAGCTCGGGCCTTGATTGCTCACGTCCGCGGAACATGATCGTGATCTTGACTTTGTCGCCAGACTTAAGGAACCGAATTACGTGACCTTTTTTGGTCTCGTAATCATGAGAATCAATTTTCGGACGGAGCTTCATTTCCTTCACCACAATATGGGTTTGGTTCTTACGAGCCTCACGCGCCTTTTGAGCGGCTTCGTACTTGTACTTTCCAAAGTCCATAATTTTGCAGACAGGTGGCTGTGCGTCAGGAGCTACCTCAACTAAGTCGAGATCTGCTTCTATTGCCAGCCGAAGCGCTTCATCGATGTCTACGACACCTATTTGCTCTCCTTCCACCCCCACGAGGCGTACCTGTGGGACGCGGATCCGATCATTAATTCTTGGTTCAGTGCTGATATTTGCTCCTTCGTGAGATGGTCGGCCATTTCGCTGCTTCAGAGTTGAGGCAATAAGAAAAGGCCCTTCGCGACGCACGCAAAGAGCCCATGAAGCAGCTTTCGCTGCGACTACCAGATCCGCCTGGGCGGACGAGGTGGGAGGAGTCTCCACTTGCGTCTTAATCAACCAGAGTTCGATCGATCTGGCCTCAGGGTACTAGAGGTTGCTCAGCCCTCCAAAACGGGCAGCACGGCCAGATCGATCCCACGCTCAAGGCGGACGGTTACTTCCGGATCCGCGCTCAATTTCTCCATCACACGCACGGCGACTCCAGTATCGGGGATCATCACTAAAACCACCACGAGGTCAACGAGGTCTTCCGGAGGAGGCGCCTGGAGAAAGGCGGTGGCTACTGGCTCGCCCACTAACGCGCGTTCGAGGGCAGCTTCGATTATCGGGTCTTGCCATTGCGGATAGAGGCGATAGCCCAATGCCAGTGAACGAGCAGCCGCACCCGTAATCGAAAATGCCTGCGTTTGGGGATTCACCAAAATCCCCGCGGCCCCTTCGGATAAAGCGGCGGCAACCGTTTCTGCGCTCTCCCCTCTGAGCGGTCTTGCTTGCGGATTCCACGCCATCAATTCGGCAACACCGGTAAAGACCGGCAATATTCGCTCTCCTTGATTTTCAATCCAAGCAAGCGACATTTCACTCTCTTGCTCATGACCTTCAGTGCTGCTCGAGACGAGCGTTGCTATCAGAGCTACAAATAGTCGAGAACGAGCAAGCGCATCCGTGATCGCATAGATATCCCGAGAGTTAAGTGCATCATTCACGAAGCCACGAGTGATGCCATCATCACTCGCGGCTTCGGGAGAAAGATCTGGGATCCTCAGTTGGTGCCCATGTCAACGATGGCGGCGACTGGACCACCACCTGGTGGGCCCTGGTGAGCAGCTGAGACTGAAACGAAGACTGCAGGATCTCCAGTAACCGCCGCCGCGACTCCACCCACGGTCGCCTTGATCTGACGATGCCAATGCACATCGGAATCATCGAGCATGGCGTTGCGACGCCCGCGGACCACGCCACCCGGGGAAACTTCGCACTTGAGGAAGACGTTCACAAGGCGTCCTTTGAGGTCGCTGAAGTGCGGGCGCTGCGGAAGATCCATCCCAGCATCGCGAATAGCAGACCAAATACCATCCGCGTCTAGCGCATCCTCCATTACAGAGTGACCAATGCGGTAGCGACCACCAATTCCACGCACGTTTCCTACAACCACGATTTGCGCTTGATCCAATTCCACGCCAGATGAACAGGAGGCAACCTTTGAGAACAACTCTAAGTTCTTCATAATCTCAGGATCAGTGACGGATTTAATCTCGCCGAGTGCGAGGGCGATTCCTAAACCAGTAGTGCCATTTGAGAGATCCATCGACTCGTGAGTGTGCTCGGTCCATACTTCCCGCCCACGCGCATGCGCATCGCGAATGGTGTGCACCGTCAGGAGTGGAGTCTTCGTCTGCACGTAATGCACATCCTTGGGATCGGTAATCCCGGCACGTTCCATGGCAATCTTGACTCCAGCGGCCACCTTGTTCACCATGCCCATATAGCCAATCTCTTCAGGGAGAATCGCTTCGCTCATGGCAAAGCCCACCGAGATGCGGGGCTCATCTGTTTGAACAGCCTTTGCCGGATCGATAGTGGCGAAGATCGTGGCATGAGGGCTGATCACACCATCTGTGCCACCAGACCACACGATCGGTACCTGCATCGCATCGGCGGCACTGCGTGTTCCCTTATTAATAAGAACCTCGCGAAAAGCGCGATCGGCAATGATGCGGGTGTAGTCGTTTACTCCACCATTACCTTCAGTCTTACCGATAATTGCAATGATTCGATCAGCTTCGATGACGCCCGAATCGATGAGCTCCTCTAACCCGCTCGCATCACTCACATTCTTGATGGGTACTTTACGAACTTCGATCGGAAGTGGCTTACTCATACTTGCTCCTTCATCTTGGGCGTCCTCCGGACGACTGTGCCATATTTTGCTACATCACTATCTATTCCTTCAACACAACGTTCGATATTTTGTAACGACGTGATAATTGACGAGCCGCCTTCTTCGGCAAAACGGCAGGCACCAAGAACCTTGGGACCCATACTGCCGCCCGCGAACTCACTCATCAAGGCTCTCATTTCCTCGGGAGTTGCCTCACCAATCTGCCGTTGGTTCTCACTCCCCCACCCCACCATCGCATGAGAAATATCAGTGGCAATGACCAAAAGGTCACATTTCAGTTGAGTCGCGAGCACGGCGGCCGAAAGATCCTTATCGATCACCGCTTCAACTCCCCTATAACTATTTCCCTCGCGTACTACGGGAATTCCGCCACCACCACTTGCAATAACAATAAAATGGGCGTCGAGCAGTGCTTCGATACTTGCGAATTCAACGACGGCAATGGGATCTGGTGAAGCGACAATACGACGCCACCCCTTACTACCTCGATCTTCCCATTGTTGCCCGTGAGAAATAAGTACTTCCGCTTCGACCCGTGAAAGATATCTGCCGATAGGTTTGGTCGGATGCGCAAAGCCTTCATCTTGTGCAGAGACTTCCGTGCGAGTGACAAGTGCGGCGCACTTACGGTCTATACCTCGTGCAAATAGAGCTGAATCGAGTGCGTTTAGAATAGTGAACCCAATGGTTCCTTGCGTTTGCGCTCCGCACCAATCGAGTGGAACAGGCGGAACTACGGATGCGGCCAGCTCATTCTTGACGAGGATGTTTCCAACTTGAGGGCCGTTTCCGTGAGTGAGGATAACTTGATGACCCGCCCCGATCATGTCCGCAATTGATTCCATCGCCGTAGCAATCGCGAATCGCTGGTCCTCAGGGCGCGCGCTGCCATCCGGCGACGTCATAGCGTTGCCACCAAGTGCCACCAAAATACGCATGTCTATACCTTCCCTGGCATGAGACTCGATTGACATATGCAGGCGTAGACGACGTCGATGAGCGTAACAGTCATCGCTGACCAAGTCGTCGATAGCGTTCACGCCGCAGGTTTAAGCGTTTTACTGGATCCATATTGAGGAGAAGGACAATCTCTCGCTCAAGAACTTGCGCAACACGACACGCGAACTCTTCCGGCTCTAAAGCCGCGTCAGGACGCTCGGCAATGATCCGATCAACAATGCCATTGCGCAATAATTCACGAGCCTTCACACCTTGCGACTCCGCCATTTCACCCGCACGATCCTTCGTTCTATGAACGATGACCGATGCCCCCTCTGGAGGAAGCGGAGAGAGCCAAGCATTCTCAGCAGCCAACACCCGGTCTGCGGGAAGAATTGCTAGCGCTCCGCCACCACTGCCTTGCCCCAGAAGAAGACAAATTACTGGAGCCCGCAATTCCAACTGATCTGCCAGGGAACGTGCGATCTCTCCGGCAAGTCCACGCTCCTCAGATTCACGCGAGAGCGCAGCACCACCAGTGTCAATAACTGTAACTAGTGGCAATCCAAGTTCGTTCGCAAGATGCATGCCACGTCTTGCCTCGCGCAAGGCACCGGGACCCAGCGCCACGTTGCGATGTGCTCGATCTTGGGCAAGGACTACTGCCGGTGCATTTCCAAATTTAGCGAGTGCCAGCATCATCCCTGGATCGGTCTCACCTTCACTCGTACCATGAAGTGGAACGACATTGTTAGCTCCATAGCGCAAAAGGGAACGCACGCCAGGACGATCACTCTTGCGTGTTCTCAGAATCGAAGTCCAGGCACTCTCATCTTGCAGCGAATCGAAAGGCACCTCATCTACCAAAAAAATATTTCGACGAGGAGCCATGAGAACTGTCAGCGCCCGCGCAGCCATGTCGGCCAGCTTTTCGGGTGGAAGAACGGCATCAATCAATCCATGAGCAAAGAGATTCTCGGAAGTTTGAACACCTTCAGGGAAGGGTTCATCATGCAGCGCTTCATAAACGCGTGGACCAAGAAAACCGATGAGAGCAGCCGGCTCCGCCACGGTGACATGGCCGAGAGAGCCCCACGAAGCAAATACGCCACCCGTGGTGGGATGTCGCAAATAGACCAGATATGGCAATCCAGCTTTGCGATGGGCATTTACAGTCCCGGTGATTCCGACCATCTGGAGAAATGCAACTGTGCCCTCCTGCATCCGGGTGCCGCCTGACACAGGTGCCGCGATCATCGGTAATCCTTCATCAGTAGCGCGTTCAAATGCCACCATAATTCTGGCCGCCGCCGCAGTACCTATCGATCCAGCAAGAAAACCAAACTCCCCAACTATCACGGCTACTTCGATACCGCGTATCAGACCCTTTCCAGTGACGATCGACTCGGTCAAACCGGTCTTCTCTCTGGCGTCGGATAATTCCCTCGCGTATTCCTGAGTGATCGATGAAGGATCTCTTATCTCGACATCCCATGATTGAAAAGATCCAGGATCTAGCACTAAAGCAATCAATTCGTGAGAGTTGAGCCGAGGAGTTTTCATTACATGTTCAAGCTTCCTCTAACCAGGTGCGCACACTCTCATTATGTTCGCCAAGTCGTGGCGGTGGCAGAGGAGTTGGGCGATGACCGATTACTCCCACACCATCAATGCGAATCGGAGGACCGGGAATCTTTATTTTTCCAAGGGAAGTGTGCTCCACTTCCATGACCAATCCTTGCGAGAGGGTTTGATCCCACTCATAAACGCTATCAAGTGTGCGGACCCGTCCGGCAGGGATACCCACACGGTCTAATTCCCGAAGCAGATCTTCACTCTTCCATGTCAAAAAGATGGCATCAATTTCGCCTAGTAGCTCCACTCGCTTACCTACGCGCTTCGCATTTGAATCGTATTCGTCGCGAACTAATCCAAATGCCTCCGCAAAACTTCTCCATAAAATCTCAGATCCCACTGCCATTTGAAGGGAGCCGTCAGCACAAGAAAAGAGTCCGTAGGGGACGATCGAGGGGTGGTGATTACCAGTGGCTTGCGGAATTTCCCCAGCGACCGTGTAACGAGTCCCCTGGAATGCATGTACACCCACGATAGAAGCGAGCAGAGAGGTATGGACCGTACTCCCTTTACCGGTAGCGTTGCGTTCATTCAGCGCAGCGACCACTCCGTAGGCGCCGTACATTCCGGCAAGTAAATCACCGATCGGCACGCCCACGCGCGTGGGATGCGCACTATCTGGCCCCGTGAGAGACATCAGACCCGCTTCACCTTGCGCGATTTGGTCGTAACCCGCGCGCGTACCTTGTGGACCGTCATGACCAAAACCAGAAATGGATAGCGTGACCAATCGAGGGTTAAGTGCTTCTAGTTCTGCACTCCCAAAACCAAGTCGAGCGAGCACACCAGGTCTGAAATTTTCAACAAGTACATCGGCTTTTTTAATCAACCTTCTCAGAGTTAATTTCCCCTCCTCGCTCTTTAGATCAAGGGTGATCGATTCCTTATTCCGGTTACACGACAAGAAATAAGTACTTTCGGCCGGTTCGCCTACGAATGGAGGACCCCATCCGCGAGTATCGTCCCCACCATCAGGATTCTCCACCTTAATAACCCGAGCACCCATGTCTCCCAGCATCATCGCTGCATGTGGTCCAGCCAGCGCACGCGATAGATCTACCACGACGACGTTCGAGAGTGGCCCTTGAGCGAATTGACTCATAGGAAATCAACTTCAGCAAAGGCCCGCCCACCAGAGAGCGAAACGTAGCCGGCACCACGATCAAAGAACGGCTCGTCGCCACTCTTGAGCTTCTGTCGCTTCGCGCGCTCACTATCCGACGCGGCAGCATCTATAAGTGGCTGATCTTTATCTCCGGTCGCAACAACACCGTAATCACTAAGGGCACCTTCGAAGGTCACCTTTCCCCAGCGAAGATCGCGTTCAACTTCGTCGTACGGACGAGTAAGTGGATCGCCCCAGCCACCGCCGCCAGTTGTGCGAATTCGGATGACTTCACCAGCTTTCACTGGCACTGCATCTGAAAGCGCATTTACCTCACGCTCATAAATAGTCCCAGGTTCGATGACGACACTAAATGATTGGCCGGCCAGGCCACCATTCACTCCCCAACAGGAAAGAATTGAACGATCAGCGATGCTCATAAAGTTGGCATCCTTCAACATTCGAATTTCTTTTTCGTACCCAAGGCCGCCTCGGTATCTCCCTGCTCCACCAGAATCTCTTGCGAGGCCAAGCCGTTCGACAATGAAGGGGAACCTCGACTCAGTAAATTCAGTTGGAAGATTTCTTGAGTCAGGAACTACGTGAATCGTGTCTTCGCCATCGGAGTAGTAACGACCACCGGAACCACCGCCGAGAACTTCACGCATGAGGTATGAGTTTCCATCTAAATCATCACCATAAACACCTGTGTACCGAATAGTCTCCTGATCGGCTGGCATGCGACCGTTGACGGCCTTCGCTAAAACTCCGGCAAAGACACCAAGCAAACGCAGGATGACGAAAGTGCGAGCATTTGTTGGGGCCGGAAAGATCGGAGTGAGTAGTGTTCCCTTAGGCGGGAATTTCATCTCAATGAGCGGGACTATGCCTTCATTTACATCGAGTTGTGCCATGCGTTCTGGCGTGTCTGCAAGATTGCGCAAAATAGGAGCTAACCATTTTTTCAAGAAATTGCCATCTGCATAATCTCCGCAGTGATTGATGGGACCCTTTGCCTGCGGGGAAGTGCCAGTAAAGTCCAAAACAATCTTCTCGGGAGTTTTAGTCAGAGTGATCCTTTGGGTATGCAATCTTGGCGCATCCACACCATCATGTTCTGCATAGTCTTCCCACACGAAAGTTCCATCCGGAATCTTTGAGAGAATTTCTCGACGATAGGTCTCGGTGGTTTTATCGAGGATCGCCTGAAAGCAAGCCTCGATTGTCTCTCGGCCGTATCGCTCGAAGAGTTCCGTGATTCGTCTGGCACCCATCAAACATGCCGAACACTCTGCGTCTAAGTCTGCTGCGAGAGAATCTGGCATCCGAGAATTGCGAGTCATAATTTTTAGCGCAGACTCGTTAGGGACTCCTCTATCCCAAAGTTTGATGGGGGGAACCATCAACCCTTCTTCAAATACACTCTGAGCCCCCGATGGCATTGAACCCGGCCAAGCCCCCCCGATATCGTCGTGATGTCCGAACGCCTGCACGAAACAGACAACTTCGCCCTCGAAGAACACAGGTACCGTCACGCAGAGATCCGGAAGATGGCCGATGCCACCTTCAGAGAGATACACATCGTTATGAAAGTAGACATCTCCCGGATTCATGGTGTCCATGGGATAGTCACGCACGATTGGATGCACTAAAGCTGAGTATGACCGTCCTGTCAATTTTCGGAGTTGGCGGTCGTGGATTCCGGCACGGAAGTCATGAGCATCGCGAATCATAGGTGAACGCGAAGTGCGTCCGATGGCTGTTTCTACCTCTTGTTCAACCGAGGCCAAGGTCCCTTCGACAATCTCGACCAAAATGGGGTCGATCTTCATTGGATTGGCACTCATGATCCCGCCTTTGTCACGATGATGTTCCGGAAACGATCGATGTGAACTTGAAATCCTGGGTGAATCGGCACAGTAGACCCAAACTCTTCGATGATTGCTGGTCCCGTGATGCAATCCCCTGGTGCTAACTTAGGCCGCGAATAAATCGGGGTTGTCACCGGATGTGATTCAAACCAGATCTCACGTTCTCCAGTAATTGCTCTTGATACTTCGCCGTCTCCAGTGGGCGCCTCTGGAATCACAGGTCTCGTAATGGGACCAATACCGGACACCCGCAGATTGACCCATTCAACTGGTTGGCGATCATCATCTCTGAAGTCGTATCCGTAGAGCGCTTTATGGGCTTCATGAAATCGATCGGCGACGGTGTCCGCAAAGTGGGAATCAATTTCACCAGCAGGTGCATCGACGCGAACCTCGAAAGCCTGGCCAAAATATCGAAGATCAGCGCTCCGGCGATATACATGGTCTCCTAGGGAAAATCCTTCCTTCAGTAGGGCAGCGTGCGCACTCTCCGTGAGTTTGCCTATGCTCGCTCCTACTTTCGCGAAATCGAATTCCGCATGCTTCATCACCATCGTTTGTACGTAATCATTTCGTACATCCACCGTCAGAAGTCCAAACGCCGACACGTTTCCTGGATTGAGCGGGACAATAACGCCAGCTAAACCGAGAATATCCATTAATCGACAGAGTAAAAGTGAACCAGAACCTCCAAAGGTGGTGAGATAAAAATCGCGAACGTCTAGACCGCGTTTAACGGTAATTTGGCGAAGTGCGTTCGCCTGGTTCCACGCAGAAATTTCTAAAATTCCTCGAGCGCTCTCTTCTGCTCCGAGTCCAAGTGCATTCGCAATCTTGGTAATGCCCGAGGCAGCAAGGGCGCGATCGAGTGGAATCTCGCCACCTAAAAGGTGGGGTGGTATCCGACCCAAGAAGAGATGCGCATCAGTGATTGTTGGATCTTGACCACCGTTGCCGTAGCACATGGGACCAGGAGATGCGCCAGCAGATTTAGGTCCCACTTTCAGAGTACCTTCAGGGGAGATCCACGCAATCGAACCACCTCCAGCACCGACCGTGACGATGTCAATCATTGGAATCTTGCTGGGGAAACGTCCAATGCTCCCCTCGGTAGTCATTGTTGGTTCACCACGAACAACAACGCTTACATCTGTAGAAGTTCCCCCTCCGTCTAATGTCAACACACTCTCAAATCCTGCTTGCGAGGCAATGAGCGCAGCTCCCAAAGCACCTGCCGCGGGGCCAGAGAGCACTGTCGTAATCGGTTGATGAACTACCTCGTCGGCGGAGAGCACTCCACCGTTGCTTTTCATCACATAAAAGGGCACGACACCTTTTTCGATCGTGTAGGCATCTAAACGTGACTTGATATTTGAAACATACCGAGCCACTTTAGGTTTAACTGCGGCATCGACCAAGGTCGTCATGGAGCGCTCGTATTCGCGATACTCCTTGAGCACCTCACTAGAGATAGAAACGACCGCTTCGGGGATCTCCTCTAAAAGGATTTCTCGCATGCGTTCTTCATGCGCACCATTTACATAGGAGTGCAGAAAACAAATACCAATGGTGGTGATCCCTCGCTCTTTGAAGAAGCGAGCAGCCGATCTAGCATCGGCTTCGATAAGTGGTCGCAACTCCTCACCTTTGACGTTCAGCCGACCACCGACAGTTCGCACTAAATCAGCCGGCACAATGCGAGGCGGTTTTACCCAGAAATAGGAATTGCCGTAGCCATCAGGGACTGATTGCCGAGCAATTTCCAACATGAATTCATATCCCTCGGTCGTAATGAATCCAAGCGCATCAATCTTGTCTTCCAATAATTGATTAGTGGCCACAGTGGTGCCATGGCTCACGGCCGAAATTTCGGTAGCAGATCGCCCCATCAAGTCGAGGATCTTCGCGATTCCGTTCATGAAGCCATCAGCGGGGTCGCTCGGAGTGGAGGGAGTCTTAGTCGTGACTAGTGCGCCAGTGATTTCATCGAGAGCCACAATGTCGGTGAAAGTTCCACCCGTATCAATACCGATACGAATTCCCATTGCGCTCCCTCTCAGGTTCCCATCAGGTATCAACTACTGCATCTCTCGACTGACTTTACGAGAGCCTGAGAGGTAAGTCATGGATAACCCTTGTCGATATTTGCCAATCCTATCGCCAATTATTGCCTAGTTCAGCGAAACTCTCGAACCTTCCACTCCAAGAGAGCAGGCGCGCACTCCGCCCACAAGCCCTCATATTGAGAGCTCGCCAATGCTGAGGTACGGAACTCCGCACCCACCAACTCCTCTAACCCAGGGTTATGACCAATGATCAAGAGGGAAGTGAACGAGTCGCCCACCTGTTGAATGAGGTCGATGATCTGCTGAGGGGAGGCTAAATAAAGTTCCGGAGTAAAACGCGAAGGAACCTGCATATCTGCAGCGGCGCGAAGATGCTGCCAGGTTTCAAGTGTGCGGTTGGCATCAGAGACCAGGGCGAGGCCGGGGCGTATGCCCTTTCGAGCGAACCATGCCCCCACCGCACTCGCGTCGGCAAGTCCTGATGGAGTGAGAGTTCGATTTCGATCATCAGCTGGATCCCATGCATGCTTAAGGCCTTGAACAGCTTTTGAGTGACGAAGCAAATAAAGAGTCTTCATCAGCCACCTATTGCGTGCACGCCACCATCGACATGGACGATCTCTCCGGTTGTTTTGGGAAACCAATCCGAGAGCAGCGCGACACATGCCTGAGCGGCTGGAGTCGGGTCAGAAACATCCCACTTCAGCGGCGACTTGGCATCCCACACGCCCTCAAACTCATCAAACCCGGGAATAGATTTAGCAGCCATAGTTTTGATTGGTCCAGCTGCCACCAAATTGACCCGTACATTTTCAGGGCCCAAATCTCTCGCGAGATAACGCGAACATGATTCAAGTGCAGCTTTAGCTACACCCATCCAGTCGTACTTTGGCCAAGCAACCGTTGCATCGAAATCAAGCCCTACGACGCTGGCACCTCTCTCTTTATCGAAAAGTGGGCGGGCGGCCATCGTGAGAGATTTGAATGAATATGCAGATACCTGTAATGCAGTGGCTACATCAGCCCATTCTGTGTTGAGAAAATTTCCTCCTAATGCCGCCTCGGGTGCAAAACCAATGGAATGAATAACACCATCAAGTCCTGAAACATGTTGACCTACCCGGCTGGGTAATTGGGCGAGGTCATCGTCGGAGGTGACATCAAGTTCAATCACTGGAGCACTCTGTGGCAAACGGCCGGCAATTCGTTCGGTGAGCCTTAACACTCTCCCATAGGAAGAGAGCACAACTTGTGCCCCCTCCTCTTGAGCAATCTTGGCTACGTGAAACGCAATCGATGCATCCGTGAGAACACCGGTGACCAGAATGCGTTTACCCTCAAGTATTCCCACAGTGACTCCCTAATTTCCCATGCCAAGGCCGCCATCGACTGGAATTACCGCACCTGTGATGTATGCGGCGCTATCAGATGCTAGGAATACCGCCACACCTGCAACTTCATTGGCCTCTGCGTAACGATTGAGTGGAATCGTGTTGAGGATTCCCTTCTTAATATCTTCGTCTAATACAGCAGTCATATCAGTTGTAACGAAGCCGGGAGCAATCACATTCGTTGTAATCCCACGAACTCCCAATTCGCGTGCAAGCGATCGAGCCATTCCTATCAGTCCTGCTTTGGTGGCCGCATAATTTACTTGACCAGCAGACCCTGAGAGCCCCACGACAGAACCAATAATGATGATGCGGCCACGTTTCAACTTCAGCATGCTTTTGGACGCTCTGCGCGCGCATCTAAAAACGCCTGTGAGATTAGTATTCAGGACATCAATAAAATCCTCATCAGACATTCTGAGGACTAATCCGTCACGAGTAATCCCGGCATTTGCCACCAGAATCTCCACCGGGCCGTGGGCGGCTTCCGCTTCGGCGAAAGCTCTCTCCACCGATTCGGTGTCGGTGACATCTGCTTGTACGCCAAAGAGTCCTTCGGGCAGAGCACCGCCGCGATAGGTGATGGCTACTTGATCGCCCTGTGCCTGGAAGGCGAGTGCGATGGCCAACCCAATGCCGCGATTTCCACCAGTTACCAGAACTGAGCGCGAAGTCATGTCTTTAACTTACCCCAAGCGACTCCCGAGCAAACGGGTCTGCCCCCTGAGCGCTCCTGAGTGGCCCTGAGTGGCAGAGGGAAGTGTGCCGAGATAGCGTGAACCTATGGATTTTAAGCGAAAGCCGAAGACATCTCCCCATCAGATCACCGGGGCGGCCGAACCGCTCAGCACCAATCTCGCTGGACGCCAGAAGCGCTACTTCATCAGCATGATGATTCGTACCGGCTGCTTTCTTTTGACCGTTATTGTGCCAAGCCCGTGGAGGTGGATCTTCTTCGTGGGGGCCTTCACACTCCCCTACATCGCGGTAGTCGTCGCCAACGCCGGACGCGAGCGAGAGAGTGCACCCACTGCGCCGGTAATTTCTCGGGAATTGGGTTCCTAACCACCGATCGCTGACATTGGGCGAGTGGGCTGTACAAAATCGGGATCGCCGATTCCATGACCCTTCTTCTTCTTGAGAACAGAGTGAAAGAGCACCGCAGCAACTCTTTCATCAATATCTGCCGTACCAGAGCGCAAAATTTCACGAACAGAATCTTCTTCGGTGGCAAAGAGGCAATTTCGAATTTGTCCATCAGCCGTCAATCTAATGCGATCGCAGTCCGCACAGAAAGGTCTTGTCACACTACCGATGATGCCGACCGTTGCAGGTCCGCCATCGACCAAGAACTCCTCAGCCGGTGCAGAGCCTCGTTGCTCTTTTGTAAGTGGCGTCAAGACGAAGTCTGCCGAAAGATTCTCGATGATCTGATCGGCTGTCAACATGGTCTCCCGTTGCCAACCGTGTTGTGCGTCAAGTGGCATCTGCTCGATGAACCGAAGGCGAATGTCATTCTTAAGGGCCCATCTCAAGAGATCCGGAGCCTCGTCATCATTCACGCCACGCATCAAGACTGAGTTAACTTTTATCGGAGCAAGTGAAGTGCGTTGAGCGGCTTGTAAACCGGCTATCACATCGTCGAATCGGTCGCGGTGAGTGAGTTCTTTGAATCGCGCCGGCTGCAAGGTATCGAGCGAGACATTGACCCGTGTAAGTCCAGCATCCGCTAACGGTGCCGCAAGGTGTGCTAATCCAATTCCATTCGTCGTAAGCGCGATGTCTGGGCGAGGGAGCAACTTAGACATCCGGCCCACTATGTCAATTAAATTCGGGCGAAGGAGAGGTTCACCACCAGTCAGGCGCAACTTGGTTATTCCGTGGTCTACGGCAATCTTGGCAACCCGAACTATTTCATCATCAGTGAGGATTTCAGGTTGCGGTATCCACGGCAGACCCTCGGGTGGCATGCAGTACGAACATCGTAAATTGCAGCGATCGGTCAGCGAGATGCGTAGATCCCGCTTGACTCGCCCAAAGGTGTCTCGAAGATGCGCCATAGTAAGTAGAGACGATACCTTCGAGTCATGAAGCGCGCCATTTTCGGACCCAAATCGATTGCGCTCACCCTCACTGCCATCCTGCTCATCCTGGGATGTTTTGCACTCGCCCAATGGCAGTGGGACCGAAAGAGTGCCCGAGATATCGCCAACTCGCTGATCGAACGGAATATAGACCAAGTGCCCGGGCCGATAGGAGAGTTCCTCAAAGTCGACAAAGCCCCCAGTCCAGAGGTGCGATGGCGTCATGCAGAGGTAAGTGGAACCCTGGGTGATTACCTTTTGATGCGCACTCGTTACTCATTTGGCAAATACGGATATGGCGTGATGGCTCCGATTACCACGTCCAGCGGTCATCGCTACTGGATCGATCTTGGCTGGATCCCAGCGGGACTGAGTGCAACTGATCTCCCCCAAATTTCGCTCCCCACCACCGCCGTCAGCGTCCTGGGGCGAATCCGCGGCGGCGACACTTTGGATCGACCAGGACCTCGCGGATCGCTCTTTGGAGCGAGTACCGAAGATTTCAGCGCGGTCGCAAAGACCATCAATAGGAAGCGCATTGCAAGCGATGGTGGAGGTTATCTCGAAGCCGAGACAATCACACCCACTTTGACTTCTATGCCTAAACCGATACCCGCACCGGAGATCTCGTCAGGTCCGCACGCCGCCTACGCGGTCCAATGGTTCATCTTTGCCATATTGATCGGTCTTGGAAGATTCTTATTACTTCGAGACGACGTTAAGAATTCGAAAACTGTAGCTCGTAAAGCTCGCGATAGAGACCAGGATCTTTCATAAGTGAATCGTGCGTACCACTTGCCACGATTTCGCCGTTGTCAATAACTAAGATCTGGTGAGCCTCACGGATGGTGGAGAGACGGTGTGCAATGACGATACTTGTTCGACCAGATAACGCGCTACCTAGAGCCTGCTGTACTGCAGCTTCATTTTCAGAATCGAGATGAGCAGTGGCCTCATCGAGAATGACGACACCTGGATCCTTAAGTAGCAACCGCGCTATTGCGAGGCGCTGCTTCTCCCCACCAGAGAGCCGATGACCACGATCGCCCACCACGGTATCTAGCCCGTCGGGAAGGGATTGTATGAGCTCCCAAATTTGCGCACCCTTACAAGCATCTACGATTTCTTCTTCTGTGGCATTCGGTTGGGCATAACGAAGGTTTGCCTCGATGGAGTCGTGGAAAAGATGGGCATCCTGGGTTACTACGCCCACAAGTTCTCGCAAACTTTCCAAAGTTATTGAACGTAAATCTCGGCCATCAACTTCGATACTCCCACCGGTAACATCGTAAAGGCGGGGCAAAAGTGATGTGATAGTCGTTTTACCGGCACCCGATGGCCCCACAAGTGCCACCATCTCACCAGGACCCACGTCAAAAGAGATACCTTTGAGAATCTCTCCACCCGTGTAAGTTTCTGGCTTCGCAACCGCCTCAAGCGACGCCAGTGACACATCAGCCGCTGCTGGATAACCAAAGTGGACGTCCTGAAAAGCGATACGGGGTGGAGCCTTTCGAATCGGAGTTGCCCCAGGTTCGTCCTGAATACTTGGTTGTAAATCAAGAACTTCAAAGACTCTCTCAAAAGAGACGAGTGCGGTCATGACATCTACCCGAACGCTCGATAACGCAGTTAACGGTCCGTAAAGTCTCGTCAAAAGGGTAGTAAGAGCCAGCAAAGTCCCGAGTGACAGCGAACCATTGATGCTGAGATGTCCACCGATGCCATAAACCATCGCTGTTGCTACGGATGCAATAAGCGTAAGTGAGGTGAAGAAAAGACGATTAAAAAGAGCGATTTGAATTCCGTTGTCGGCAACCCGCCTTGCCTTAGCAGCAAAGTATTCAGATTCAACCCTTGGCCTGCCAAAAAGGGCTACCAAAAGTGCTCCTGAAACGTTAAAGCGCTCCGTCATAGTGGATGACATTTCGGCATTTAACTGCATCGTCGAACGGGTCATCCGCTGAAGTTTTCTACCCACCCACTTGGTGGGAAGGAGAAATATAGGAACAAGAATGAGTGCTGCCAATGTAATTTGCCACGAAAGATAAAACATAGTGGCAGCAACAAGTATGAGGCTCACCACGTTACTCACCAGCCCGGAAAGAGTAGATGTGAATGCTTGTTGAGCTCCGATCACATCAGAATTAAGTCTTGAAATAAGGGCTCCAGTTTGGGTACGCACAAAAAATGCGATGGGTTGCCGTTGCACATGGGTAAATACTTTGACGCGGAGGTCGTAAATGAGTCCCTCACCAATTCTTGATGAGTACCAGCGTCCGAACAGGGTGAGTCCAGCATCAAATATTGCAAGCCCACCAACCAGGAGGGCTAGGGAAGTTACTAAGCTCGCGTCTTGTTTCAAAACCCCCTCATCGATCAACTCGCGTAGCACCAACGGCGTAATGATGATGAGAATTGACTCAATCACCACAGTACTGAGGTAAATAGCCATTGAACTCCGATAGGGCGTAGCAAAACTCCCAATCCGTTTTAGAGTTCCTTTGGTGAGCTTCTTGTCCTTCACCGAGTTGTCTTGCGTAAGAGCTCGGTAGCTCATCCACATTGAATGATTAGTCACCGAGCATTCCCCTAAGCAAAGCTGTCTGTTCCCTGCGCTCTGCCACAAATTGCTTATCTCGAGTCCGCACCTGGTTGAAAAGACGTTTCACAGCCCGTAGTGCTGGTTCCTGCATCGCCATCAAGCTCTCCACATATGTATCAACCGCCGTAGCAAGAACTTCTGCTGGAACTGACTGCAGCGCAATTCCGATCTGGACAGCTTCCGCCGCTTCAACAAATCGACCTGTTGTAGAAATATCAAGTGCTCGTGAATACCCCACAAGTTGCATCAACGAATATGTACCGGTGAGATCGGAAACCAATCCGAGAGAAATCTCCTTCATGGCCAAGCTAGCGTTGTCAGCGATGATTCGTTGGTCGCATGCAAGCGCCAACTGGAATGCGGCGCCAATCGCATGGCCCTGTACTTGTGCAATCGTGATGGCATCACACTCTTGCCACCAGCGAAAAGCTTCTTGAAAAACAGCAATACGATCTTGCATCTCTTCATTTGTGCCGTGAAGCATCTCCTGAAGATTGGGATTTGCCTCACCCGTAAAGACTCGCTTGTCGAGGCCAGCAGAGAAGGACTCCCCCTCACCACGCAACACCACGACGCGAGTCCGCGGATCTAGATCGCGACCGATTCGGGCTAGTTCAATCCAGGTCTCTTCAGTCTGCGCATTTCGGCGTTCAGGAGCGCTCAGGATGACATCTACCCTGGCTCCACTACGTTCTACTTTGATCATGAGGTCATGCTAGAGCAATGAGATCGAGATAGTCGGGTCGCCAGAGATCCTCTACGCCATCTGGAAGAAGTAGCACGCGCTCGGGGTTGAGGGCTTCCACTGCGCCGTCATCATGTGTGACAAGCACGACTGCGCCCTCGTACCTGCTAAGTGCTTCAAGAATCTCTGCTCTGCTTGCGGGATCTAGGTTGTTTGTAGGTTCGTCTAGTAGGAGCACATTTGCACCTGACACCACTAAGCAAGCAAGCGCCAGTCGAGTCTTCTCACCTCCCGAAAGCACACCTGCGGGTTTGAAAACGTCATCACCAATAAAAAGAAATGAGCCGAGGAGCGAACGCACCTGGGACTCCGCAAGATCTGGTGACGCCGATTGCATATTCTCTAGGACGGTACGTGTGACATCTAATGTTTCGTGCTCCTGAGCGTAATAGCCAAGTCGCGCGCCATGTCCCAACTCCACCTCGCCCGTATCTCCAGGTTCTATACCCGAGAGCAACCGTAATAACGTGGTTTTTCCCGCTCCGTTTAAACCAAGAATCACCACTCGCGACCCTCGATCGATCGCCAGATCCACGTCGGTGAAAATTTCTGAAGAACCGTAACTCTTAGAGAGTCCGTGCGCCATCAGAGGCGTCTTCCCACACTTCACTGGATCAGGGAAACGAATACGCGCCACCTTCTCGCGACCGCCACCTTCCACAATCGAATCTAAGAGACGAGCAGCTCGCTTGTCCATGCTTTGTGCCGCTCGGGCTTTGGTCGCCTTGTACCTCATCCGATCAGCTTGCGCCTTTAACGCGCCTGCTTGCTTCTCGGCACTTGCTTGCTCACGTTTTCGACGACGCTCATCGATTTCACGTTGCTGCAAGTATGCACTCCAACCAAGGTTGTAGATATCAACCGATGAACGGTTGGCGTCGAGGTAAAAGATCTTGTTTGCGCACTTGTCGAGGAGCGCCGCATCGTGACTAATAACAACCAACCCACCTTTGTAGGCGGCCAGAAATTCTTTTAGCCAGGCGATGGAATCGGCATCGAGGTGGTTCGTGGGTTCATCGAGTAGCAACGTACTGGAACCTTGAAAGAGAATTCGTGCCAGCTCAACGCGACGACGCTGGCCGCCCGAGAGAGTCTCAAGAGGTTGATCTAGAACTTTGGTCGCCAGACCCAGACTCAAAGCAATGGATCCGGCTTCACTCTCTGCGGAGTAGCCCCCCTCACGATGGAAAGTTTCATCAAGAGCGGTCCACCGACGGCCAGCCTTCTCGGCCACCTCCCTATCCGACGAGGCCATCCGCTCTTCGGCCAGGCGCATATCAGCCATGATTTGATCGAGTCCCCGTGCGGAGAGAATTCGGTCCTTCGCGAGTATGTGCAAATCCCCCGTACGCGGATCTTGTGGCAAATATCCCACGTGGCCACTTCGGGTTACTTCACCTGATGTTGGCTGACCTTCACCTGCAAGTATTTTTGTTAACGTAGTTTTCCCGGCGCCATTTCTGCCTACCAGCCCGATACGGTCTCCAGGGTTGACAGTAAAAGAACATGGCGCCAGGAGTAGTCGAGCACCGAGTCGAATTTCAACTTCGCGTGCAGTAATCAGACCGTGAACCCCAAAGCTCGCAATTGTTCGCGGCCAGAATCCGTGATCTTGTCAGGGCCCCATGGCGGCATCCAGACCCAGTTGATTCGAACATCAGAAACCAAACCAGCGAGGGCAGCACGAGTCTGATCCTCAATAACATCCGTCA
Source organism: Actinomycetes bacterium (assembly GCA_037138535.1). Taxonomy (GTDB): domain Bacteria; phylum Actinomycetota; class Actinomycetes; order Nanopelagicales; family Nanopelagicaceae. The sequence goes on along the minus strand of JBAXIG010000006.1, from coordinate 16,281 downwards.
ACGGGCAAGCCGCAGAGGTGAGCGTCATATCCAATGTGGCAATCTCATGGTCGTCTACGTGCACACCATAAACAAGACCTAGGTCGACTACATTGATGCCCAATTCAGGATCGACCACATCTTTCATTGCCTCTTCCACGTCGGCTACCTTGGCGTCGTTACTCATTAAATTCCCCCGGCTCTCGTGATATTGCATCCTTTAACGCCATCCATCCAAGCAAGGCACACTTTACTCGAGCCGGGTATAGAGCCACGCCGGCAAAAGCAAGCCCATCCTCCAAAACCTCGTCTTCTTCGGTCGTCACGCCCTTACTTTGCATGAGAGAAAGAAATTGAGCTGTTAAGTCTAATGAGTGTTGCAAGGAAGCGCCTTGAGCCAGCCCCGCCATGACAGATGTAGACGCCTGAGAAATTGAGCAACCCAAACCATCCCACGTGACCGACACAACTACTCCATCAACTACCCGGGCGCGAAGCGTTACTTCGTCTCCACAAGTGGGATTAACATGATGAACCTCAACCGCTCCACCATCTAGCGGTGCTAATTTTTTCTGTTGAGGATGCTTGTAATGATCCAAAATAATCTCTTGATACATCTTTTCTAAATTCATGATGCTGACCCAAAGAACCTCTGCGCCCGCTCAACTCCCGCGACGAGGGCACGCACATCGTCTTCCGTGTTATAGAGATAAAAGGTTGCTCGAGTGGTGGCCGCAACCCCGAAACGCCTCATGAGGGGCCATGCGCAATGATGACCAACTCTCACAGCAACTCCGTCATCATCGAGTACTTGTCCGACGTCGTGAGGATGAATTGCGTCGACCAGAAAAGAAACCGCACCTCCCCGTGGGCCGGCTGGACCCAGAATTCGTACGCCCGGCAACGCCTCAAGTCCAGAAATAGCTTTCGTGACGAGATCTACCTCGTGCTGCGCGATCGCATCCATTCCTACAGAAGTGAGGTATTTGATGGCCGCTGCAAGCGACACTGCTTGCGCCATATTGGGGACGCCTGCTTCGAAGCGTTTGGGTGGCAAGGAATATGTGGCACTTTCGAGCGTGACCACTTCAATCATGGAGCCACCGGTTAAGAACGGTGGCATAGATTCCAGAAGATCGAAACGCCCCCAGAGCACACCTACCCCAGTGGGTCCAAGCATCTTATGTCCAGAAAAAGTCATGAGGTCAACGCCAAGAGCGACCACATCAATGGCCTCGTGCGGGGCCGATTGACAAGCATCGAGCAGCACAACGGCGCCGACAGCGTGAGCCAGATCTGCCAATAAACGAACTGGATTAGTGGTTCCTAGGACATTTGATGCATGAGTGAAGGAGAGGATCCGAGTGCGCTCGCCAATGAGAGTGTTGATATTAGTGAGATCTAAAAGTCCATCATCAGTAACTGGAATAAAACGCAAGATTGCACCAGTACGTTTAGCCATCTCTTGCCATGGGATGAGATTGGCGTGATGTTCCATCTCAGTGAGCAAGACTTCATCGCCAGGTCTCCATTGAATCGGAGAATCAGCAGAGGAGAGTGAGTAGGCGACGAGATTTATTGACTCAGTTGCGCTTTTGGTGAAAATCACCTCACGAGAGTGTGCTCCAATAAATTGTGCAACCACCCCACGCGCGTCTTCGAACGCCTCGGTCGCTTCTTCAGCTAACTGATGGGCGCCTCTATGAGCGGCCGCGTTGCGATTCTCGTAGAAGTCACGCTCGGCATCAAGAACTACCCGTGGCTTCTGGCTGGTGGCACCAGAATCCAAATAGACCAACTTCTTACCGCCGCGAACCGTGCGCTCTAAAAGCGGAAAATCCTTTTTCAGGAGTTCCGCATCTAATTTCGGTTCGGACATGGGTCTACTTTGTCGCGTATTCTGCATAGCCTTGAGCCTCGAGGCGATCGGCTAATTCCGAACCACCTTGTTCGACGATGCGTCCAGCAGAGAAAACGTGCACAAAATCAGGTTGGATATGACGAAGAATGCGAGTGTAGTGAGTGATTAGAAGCACTCCGAGATCGCCATTGGCAGCGATCCGATTCACACCTTCGGACACGACGCGTAATGCATCTACATCGAGCCCTGAGTCTGTCTCATCCAAAATCGCCATCTTTGGCTTAAGTAATTCCATCTGCAAGATCTCGTGACGCTTCTTCTCGCCACCTGAGAATCCCTCGTTAACGTTTCGCTCGGAAAAAGCTGGATCCATAGACAGCGCCGTCATAGCTGCCTTGACTTCGCCGACCCAAGTGCGCAACTTTGGCGCTTCGCCCCGGATTGCAGTAGCCGCGGTGCGCAAGAAGTTAGAAACGCTGACGCCGGGAACCTCAACTGGATACTGCATCGCCAAGAAGAGCCCCGCACGAGCACGCTCATCTACTGTCATTTCAAGTACGTCAATACCATCGAGATGAACCGATCCCGAAGTGACTTGATACTTAGGGTGCCCTGCAATCGAGTAGGCCAAAGTACTCTTGCCGGAGCCATTTGGTCCCATGATTGCGTGGATCTCACCGGAGTTCACCGTGAGGTCTACACCTTTAAGAATTTCTTTCGGACCGTCTTCAGTCTCGACGCTTACGTGAAGGCCGCGGATTACTAATGTACTCATATTCACTTCCGGTTTTCTGGGAGAGAGATTGTGACGGTGTCGCCATCACGCGAGGTTACATATACAGGAATTGCAGTGGTTGCTGGAAAAGACTCCGGCTCCCCTGTGCGCAGATCGAAACGTGAGCCATGAAGCCAACATTCAATGAAGTGATCGTCTACTTCGCCTTCAGAGAGCGATACGTCGGCGTGTGAGCAGAGATCTCCCACAGCGAACACCTCTTCGCCTACCCTTGCGAGACAAACATCTTGACCATCAATATTGACCTTTGTTGGTCGTCCAGGAATCAGTGAAGTGAAGGAAACTTCAAGCATTGGACGCCTCGAGGGCATCGTCAATGACACCCAGAAGGCGTTCTTCCAGATCGGCAATGCCCACCTTGGTAATGAGTTCAGCAAAGAATCCACGAACCACAAGCTTTCGCGCCTCATGCTCTGGAATTCCGCGCGATTGGAGGTAAAAGAGTTGCTCATCATCAAAACGTCCAGTCGCACTTGCGTGGCCGGCACCAACGATCTCTCCGGTCTCAATTTCAAGGTTAGGTACTGAATCTGCTCTGGCGTGATCACTGAGGACAAGATTGCGATTAAGCTCGTACGTGTCTGTACCTTCAGCCACCGCACGAATTGCCACATCACCAATCCACACAGTGTGAGCACCTTCACCATCAAGGGCACCCTTGTAGGTCACTCGCGACTTGCAGTGCGAAACATCATGCTCCACATGTAGACGGTGCTCAAGGTGCTGGCCGGTGTTTGCGAAGTAGAGTCCGTTGAGTTCGGCGCTGCCACCAGTTGCCAAATAATCAACGCGGGGAGAGATTCGTACTACCGAACCACCCATCGTGAAGTGAGTCGCAGCGAGCAGGGCATTTCTGCCCAATTCAAATCGGTGTCTAGCGACATGTACTGCAGTGGGTGACCACTCTTGAGTGGAGATGAACTGCACGTGAGCTTCGTCTGCAATGCGCAACTCAATCTCCTCTGCCAGAGAGATATCGCCAAAATTCTCCATAACTATGGAAACCTTCGAATGCATTCCAACCGCAATGAGGGTGCGAGCAAAGAGTGAACCACCCAAACCATTTCGCACAATGCGAACGATGCCCGAGGAGTTGGCAGGAATATCGATGAAGTCGACGTTCTCTACTCTTGCTCGCGCATGCAACGCAACCGCATCAGTGGTTTCATCTTTGGGAAGAACACGAGGATCGATTGCCGGCAACGACTGATATTCACCGATTGCGTCGCCAGACATCTCAACGCTAAGTGTCCCTGTGTTCGCTGCGCTTCCATCGTGCAATCCACCTAAACGATTGAGAGGCGTGAATCGCCATGCCTCTTCCCTGCCGGTTGGCGTGGTAATTGTGCTCATTAACCGACAGCGCCTTCCATTTGGAGTTCGATCAAGCGATTGAGTTCAAGTGCATACTCCATAGGGAGTTCGCGAGCAATTGGTTCGATAAAGCCGCGAACAATCATGGCCATTGCTTCATCTTCGGTCATGCCGCGAGACATCAAATAAAAGAGCTGATCATCGCTCACCTTTGAGACCGTAGCTTCATGACCCATCGAAACATCATCTTCGCGAACGTCGACATAAGGATACGTATCAGAACGACTGATGGTGTCGACCAAGAGCGCATCACACTTTACTGTGCTCTTTGAATGATGTGCGCCTTCTTGAATTTGGACCAAACCTCGATAAGAGGTGCGACCGCCACCGCGAGCGACCGATTTCGAGATGATGGTCGATGACGTGTATGGCGCAGCGTGCACCATTTTTGCGCCGGCATCTTGATGTTGACCCTCGCCCGCAAACGCGATCGATAGCGTCTCGCCCTTGGCATGAGGACCCATGAGATAAACGGCTGGGTACTTCATGGTCACCTTGGAGCCAATGTTTCCGTCAATCCACTCCATGGTGGCACCCGCTTCACAAATAGCGCGCTTAGTCACCAAGTTATAAACGTTATTCGACCAATTCTGAATCGTTGTGTATCGCACTCGAGCATCTTTCTTCACGATGATTTCTACCACCGCAGAATGTAGAGAGTCAGAGCTGTAGATCGGCGCTGTGCAACCCTCGACGTAATGCACGTACGAGCCCTCGTCGGCGATGATAAGAGTGCGCTCGAACTGGCCCATATTCTCTGTATTAATCCGGAAATAGGCTTGTAATGGAATGTCTACGTGCACGCCCTTGGGCACATAAATAAATGATCCTCCAGACCAGACGGAAGTGTTGAGCGCAGCGAATTTATTGTCACCCACTGGAATGACGGTTCCGAAGTACTCTTTAAAGATTTCTGGATGGGTCTTCAGTGCGGTATCTGTGTCAAGAAAAATCACGCCCTGCTCTTCGAGATCTTCCCTAATCTGGTGGTATACAACTTCGGACTCATACTGAGCGGCCACACCAGAAACCAGACGCTTCTTCTCAGCTTCAGGAATTCCGAGTCGGTCATAAGTGTTTTTGATTTCCTCCGGAAGTTCTTCCCAGGTCGTGGCTTGCTTCTCAGTAGAACGAACAAAGTATTTGATCGTGTCGAAGAAAATGCCAGTGAGATCTGATCCCCACGTAGGCATCGGCTTCTTTTCAAAAAGCCGCAAACCTTTGAGGCGCATCTCAAGCATCCACTCTGGCTCACTCTTCTTGGCAGAGATGTCGCGCACTACTTCTTCATTGATGCCACGACGCGCGTTCGCACCAGCCTTGTCAGAATCTGACCAACCAAATTCGTAAGTGCCGATTCCGTCGAGCTCTGGATGCGCGGTAGTAGTCACAATTGTGCCTCTCGTTTATTTGATCTCTGATGGTGTGCGGATAGTGAGTGGTGCTGGGATATATGTGGTGCAGACGCCATCGCCATGTGCAATGGTTGCTAAGCGTTGTACGTGGGAACCTAAAATTCTGGAGAGCGCTGCAGTTTCGGCTTCACAGATCTCTGGGAACTCAGCCGCGACGTGAGCTACTGGACAGTGGTGTTGACAAAGTTGATCACCGTTACCGAGAGCGGCCGCGGAGGCCGCGTACCCTTCAGCAGAGAGCGCCTCGACGAGAGCTGGCAGACGAGCTTCCACTTCCAGATGGCTGAGGGAGATGCGACGCTCCAAATCAATGGCCCGGCTCTGTGCGAAGCCTTCCAAAGCTGCTACTCCACCTTGGATTCGTAAATATCGCAAAGCGGCGGCGGCAAGATCATCGTATGACTGCGCGAAATGGGCGCGGCCAGCATCGGTCACCACAAAGACTTTCGCAGGGCGGCCACGCCCGCGGATGATGAGTCGTGGTTCGCGTGCTTCCAGGATGCCTTGAGAGACCAAAGTGTCGAGGTGGCGTCGAATGCCTGCGGGGGTGAGCCCCAACCGCTCTCCCAGAACAACTGCGGTGGAAGGCCCGTTCTCGAGCACAGAACGCGCTACCCACTCCCGGGTCGATTCATCCTCATTCTTACTCGCCTCCACCGGTGAGGTGGGGTTGAGGATGATGGCGGTTTTTTTCACAACATTATTGTGTCTTAATTCTCCTGGCCCCGCAAACGGATCGCCGACCCCCGCCCTGGGGATTACTGTTGAGAGGTGAAACGCAAGCAAACAGTCTCCAAAAACGACCGCCTCAACTCGCTCCGATTGCGCATCTTCCAGGGCGGAGTCGCACTTGCCCGTCGAGCTGCACGCCTGATCGCTAAATCCGAGCGCCACGCTTGGCGCACCTTCCTCGTCTTCCAGGTGGGCCTCATGCTCACTGGAGGCGCCGTCCGGCTCACAAAATCCGGCCTTGGCTGCCCTGAATGGCCCGACTGCGTCCAAGGATCAATCGGTCCGCAGAGGAGTCAAATAGAGGGAATTCATAGTTGGATCGAATTTGGCAATCGCTTGCTCACCATCCTTTTAGTTCTCAACATCGTCTATGTGGTCCTCGCTTCTCGAGTGAGTGGACGACTCCGAAAACTAGCCATCGTGCAATTAGGCGGATTAATCGCTCAAATCGTGCTCGGTGGGATCACAGTATGGACAAAGCTCAATCCTTTAGCAGTTGCCGGCCATTACTTGCTTTCAACCATTCTGATTGCTGGCATTGTCCGCGCGTTACACCAAATCGATGAGGAGCACACTGCGATCAATGTAAAGCGGGAGATCTTCCTGCTGAGTCGAGTCCTCGTCGGCCTCACCGCCATTGTTCTTATTATGGGTACTTTTGTGACGGGTAGTGGACCCCATGCTGGAGACGACAAGGCACCGCGTTATCCGTTTGATGCTGCAAAGCTTGCCGTTTTACATGCTGATCTCGTTATTACTCTAGTTGTAGGAACTTTCTCACTGTGGCTGCTGTTGCGTGTTACCAAAAGACCAAAACCACGTGCCTACTTTTACTTTATAGGAGCGATTCTGCTTCAAGGCCTCATTGGATACCTGCAGTATTTCACTGGATTGCCAGAGGTTTTGGTCGCCATTCATCTGTTGGGGTCAGGGCTCGTGTGGAGTGCGGCGAATTTCCTCTTTTACAGTTTTGAAAAAGAGATCATTACAAACAATTAGAGCAATGCGTCGACGGCTACTGCAAGAAATAGTAATGATAGATATGTGATGGATCCATGAAATAAGCGCATTGGTTTGGGATCAACACCACGCCTTACTCGGCTGGCAATCGCGTGCGACTCATAAATAAATGTACCGCCGAGGATGAACGCGCTGCTTGAGTACAACCAATTCATCTTCGCCACAGGAATAAGCGTGAAGGAAACAAGCACCATGATCCAGGAATAGATGACTATGCGCTTGGCAACATTTTGCATAGTGGCGATAACTGGCAACATAGGTACGGAAGCCGCGGCGTATTCATCTTTGTACTTTATTGCCAAAGGCCAATAGTGGGGTGGGGTCCAGAAGAAGATGATAAGAAAAAGTAAGACCGGCGTAAGTGAGAGCGAATTCGTTACTGCAGCCCAACCGATCAAGACCGGCATGCAACCAGCGGCGCCTCCCCACACAATATTCTCCGCCGTGCGACGCTTGAGAACTATGGTGTAACCCAAGACGTAGAGCAGAATCGCCACCAGTGCGAGGATTCCCGTCAGCGGATTGGCCAACACCCACAGCAGAAGTATCGAAATCAACCCAAGCACTGAAGCAAAAGCAAAAGCCGCACGAACTGAGATCTCTCCACGAGGCATCGGACGGTGCATGGTGCGCTCCATTAAAGCGTCGATGTCCCTATCAATAATGGAGTTAAAGGAGTTAGCACTCGCAGCCGCGAAGGTGCCACCCACCAAGGTAATTACCGTGATGGAGAGCGAGGGCCAGCCCGTGGAAGCGAGAAAGAGGGTCGGTACCGTGGTGACCAGCAGAAGTTCAATGATGCGTGGCTTAGTGAGCGCAAGATAGCGAGCAAAGACTCCACGTGGCGCGCGTGCTGCCCCAACTTTAAGAGTTTCGCTCCTCATAGGTGGCGAGTCTAGCCAGTAATTCCACGCACCCCTCGGGATAGGGTGGTCTCGTGTCTGACACCCTCAATTTCACCGAGAATGACCACCACGCAATCGCATATTCGCGCGCGCTGGCCGCCGATGCTGTGCAGAAGGTAGGTAACGGACACCCCGGCACTGCGATGGCACTTGCCCCCGTGGCATACCTGCTCTTCCAGAAGCATTTACGCCACAACCCAGCGGATCCGTCGTGGCTCGGACGCGATCGCTTCATCTTGAGTTGTGGACACTCAAGCCTCACGTTGTATATCCAACTCTTTCTCTCCGGGTATGGCGTTGAGATGACAGATTTACAGAGTTTTCGCACGTGGGGAGCGCTCACTCCTGGCCATCCAGAATTTGGCCACACCGCAGGTGTCGAGACCACGACGGGGCCGCTTGGACAGGGCCTCGCAAATGGAGTGGGTATGGCGATGGCCGCCCGCTACACCCACGGTTTGTTGGAACCCGAAACTCCCCTCTCGCAAGGACTTTTCGACCACCACGTGTACGTTCTCTGTTCTGACGGGGATCTCCAAGAAGGAGTGAGCGCTGAAGCCTCCTCGCTAGCCGGAACCCAAGAGCTCGCAAATCTTGTAGTGATCTATGACGACAACCGTATTTCCATTGAAGGAGATACCCATGTTGCCTTCACCGAGGACGTCTCAGCGCGTTATCGCTCGTACGGTTGGGATGTTTATGAAGTCGACCAATTAGCGGATGGCAACATTGATCTCGCAACACTTAACTCGGCAATTGAGAGAGCTAAATCAAGTTCCAAAGCGCCTTCACTGATCAGACTCAAAACTGTAATCGCCTGGCCTGCGCCCAACGCCCGCGCAACGGCTAAATCACATGGATCGGCCCTCGGCGCCGAGGAAGTGGCTGTAACGAAGGTAGCGCTCGGTCTCAACCCGGAAGAATCATTCGCTATGCCTGCAGAGGTACTCGCGCATGCTCGGAATGTGAAAGAGCGCGGCGCAGCAAGATACACATCATGGCAGCACGACTTTGATCAGTGGAGCGCCTCTCATCCAGATCGCGCGTTATTACTCGCACGAATCCTTTCTCATAAACTGCCTCAATTGGATCCGCCTACCTTTCCGCCAGGAAAAGATGTCTCCACTCGTAAAGCTTCAGGTGATGTCATTCAATATTTGGCGTCAGCAATGCCAGAGATGTGGGGTGGATCGGCTGATCTCGCTGATAGCAATAACACCACCATCGAAGGCTCGTCCTCTTTCTTACCTACGACTTCTCACATGAAGAACGCCAGTCCATACGGACGTTTAATCCACTTCGGCATTCGCGAACACGCAATGGGAGCCATTCTCAACGGCATGGCATTACACGGCTTAACCCGTTCATTTGCCGGAACATTCCTGGTTTTCAGTGATTACATGCGTGGCGCTGTGCGGTTAAGTGCCCTCATGAATTTGCCTGTTACCTATGTCTGGAGCCATGACTCCATTGGCTTAGGAGAAGATGGGCCGACACACCAACCCGTGGAACACGCCGCCGCTCTACGCGCCATACCCAATCTGGCAGTTGTCAGACCAGCCGATGCAAATGAAGTAGCCATTTGCTGGATAGAGATCCTGAAGCGTCGTGGGCCCGCTGGCCTACTTCTTACACGCCAAAATGTCCCAGTTTTTGATCGTGATCAGTGCGCTCCAGCCCGTAATTCAGTCCGCGGAGCTTACGTGCTTTCAGAGAGCGCCTCCCCCGCACAAGGAATCATAATCGCCACCGGATCCGAAGTTCACCTCGCACTCGAAGCCCAGGAATTGCTTGCTGCAGAGGGCATTGCAGTGCGCGTGGTGAGTGCCCCGTGTCTTGAGTGGTTTGAGGAGCAAGATGAGGCTTACCGAGAATCGGTGCTCCCCCGACATTTGCGAGTACGTGTGAGTGTGGAAGCTGGAGTTGCCCAAAATTGGCATCGTTACGTGGGTGATCAAGGTTCATGCATTTCGCTAGAACACTTTGGTGCTTCGGCGAGTGCCCCCGAACTCTTTGAAAAGTTCGGTTTCTCTGCTGCCAATATTGCAACGAGGGTCAAGAGCCTGCTTTGAATCCCCTGCAATCACTCTCAGCTGAAGGCACCAGTATTTGGCTTGACGATCTCTCTCGAGAAAGATTAAATGCTGATTCACCCACCTCATTAAAGAGTCTGATTTCCAGCCACTCGGTGGTAGGTGTCACCACGAATCCAACAATATTCCAACAGGCGATCACACACTCCGATTTATACGCACATGCAATCGCTCAATACCGAGGTAAAACCGCAGAAGACGTGATTACGGCGCTTACCTCTGAAGATGTTCAAAATGCGTGTGACATCTTCCAACCAATTTTTTTGGCTTCGGGAGGCAAGGATGGACGCGTAAGTATTGAGGTAGATCCCAGACTGGCCCACGACACGGAGAAAACCGTTGTTCAGGCGCATAAATTATGGAATTCGATCAATCGTCCGAACTTGTTGATCAAAGTGCCAGCTACCCTCGCTGGCCTTCCTGCGATCACTTCGCTTATCTCTGCCGGCATCAGCGTGAATGTCACTCTTATTTTTTCTGCCGAACGCTATTCAGAAGTTCTCGAGTCATACATTGAAGGCTTACAAGCGCGGGTAAGCAAGAAAGTACCGATCGACCACATTCACTCGGTTGCCTCATTCTTTATATCACGGGTTGATTCTGCAGTCGATCCACTCTTAGAGGCAATGGGCAGCGAGCAGGCTTTGGCCTTGCAAGGGGTGGCTGCCATCGCTAACGCTAAAATCGCTTACGAAATATTCGAAAACTCCTTAAAATCGCCGGCTTGGCGTGAGCTCGCGGCGCACGGCGCCCATCCTCAGCGTCCGCTTTGGGCCTCGACTGGCGTAAAGAATCCGGCGTATAACAAGACGCGTTATGTCGTTGAATTGATCGCCCCACACACCGTCAACACCATGCCTGAGGCAACCTTGTTCGCCGTGGGCGAGCTAGCCGAACCTCGTGGGAACACCATGTCGGGGAGCTTCGAAGAGGCGCGCGCACAACTCGCTGCGCTCTCACAGCTGGGAGTGGACCTACCCTCAATCCTCAACGAACTTGAACGAGACGGCGTTGCAAAGTTCGAGTCATCTTGGAACGATCTCATTTCCGTAGTCGCCGCCCAACTATGATCAAAATACGCACGCAGGAGATTCCCGCACACATTACTGATGAGATGAATGCGTTCGCCCTGCGCCTTTCCGTGAAAGATAACTCTCTTTGGGGTGAAGCCGCCTCTGCTGATGCCGGAGAGCGATTGGGTTGGCTCGACTTGCCTCAATCGTCACGCAATCTCTTACCAGCTATCGATTCTCTAGCCGCTTGGGCAAGAAGTAAGAAACTTGAGAACGTAATTCTCTCCGGTATGGGCGGATCTTCGCTGGCTCCCGAGGTCATCTGTGCCTTTGAACATAAGAACATTGAGATACTCGACTCGACGGATCCTCACCATGTAGCGCGAGTTCTTGATATGGACTTAAGTCACAGCATTATTGTGTTGGCATCAAAATCGGGTACCACCATCGAAACTCTGGTGCATCGCTCAGTGCTTGAAGAGCGTCTGCGCGAATTAGGTTTAGATCCCGCAGATCACTTTGTCATCATCACCGATCCAAACTCGCCACTCTCCGTTTATGCCACATCGGTGGGGTATCGCTTACTCAATTCAGATCCGCATGTAGGTGGTCGCTTCAGCGCCCTCGGCGCCTCGGGTTTACTTCCGAGCGCTCTTGCCGGGGTAGATGTCTCAGAACTACTAGACGATGCCCAGGGCGCGGCATTGACTTTTCCCCAGCCTGGTTCGCCAGCTGTGATACTCGCCGCTGCCCTAGCGAGCCACGCACTCAAGTCTCCTTTCGTAGAAATTGCCTCTCCGCACGGGCTGGGTGATTGGATCGAACAACTTCTTGCTGAATCGACGGGAAAAGAAGGCAAAGGTGTGCTGCCTATAGTCGTACCCGCGCTTGGAAACGCCCGAGCGAACGTGCTTGCTATTGCACTGAACGGCGAACCTGGAGACATCGAAATTTCGGCGAGCCTCGGTGAGCACTTCTTGCTCTGGGAGTGGGCCACCGCTCTGCTCTGCGCATACCTCAAAGTAAACGCCTTTGATCAACCGAATGTGGCCGAAGCAAAGGAGCGAGCAAATACAATCCTCAGCTCGCAGCGGGTGACATCTCTCGGTCATGTCGACAGAAATATCGAAGTTGTAGGAGAAATGAGTTCAGTAGAGCAAGCCCTACAGATTTTCTTAAAGCAAGATCTTGGCTATATCGGTGTGATGGCCTTTCTCGATCGACAAAAGGAATCACGGGCTAAAATCTTGCGAACACTGCTCGAGCGTGCCAGCGGTACTCCGACGACCTTCGGGTGGGGACCTCGTTTCCTGCACAGCACCGGACAATTTCACAAAGGTGGGCCACTTATTGGGTCATTCTTACAAATCACGACAGAACGCGACCAAGACGTTGCCATTCCTGGGAGTCAATTTACTTTTCATCGATTACAACTTGCCCAAGCGGCCGGAGATGAATTAGCTCTCAGATCGCGAAATTTGAATTTCTTGCACCTGCATCTACATGAAGGTGGCTTAGATCAACTTGTTGAGACGCTGATTAATCTTCCCCGCGCAACTTCTTGAGTGCCTCTTGCAGGATGGCAGCACCATCAACTTCTGATCGACGCTCTTTCACATAAGCCAAGTGAGTTTTATATGGCTCATTCTTCGGTGCCGCAGGCGGATTGTCTTTATCCAGTCCAGCAGGAAGACCGCAACGTGGGCAGTCCCACTCGGTTGGTGGTGTGACCGTACCGTCATCTGCAAAAGATGGTTTTGTTTCATGTCCACGTTCGCACCAATAGGAGAGTCGAAAACGTGGAGCAGCTTCGCCACGCTCGGCTTCGCCCATGGGACCTGCGCCGACTCGGCTTCCTCTGATTGCGCTTCCACTTGCCATGATCGCTCCTTGTATTTAGTCCGAGAAATGAATCCGGGACGGAATTAAATCTGGGACTTACTTGAGCCAGAGACCGAGAGCAACCACACTGGCAAACCAGAGTGCGCCCACCACGATGGTGATGCGATCAAGGTTTCGTTCCACGACAGTGGAGCCACCATACGAGGAGGAGACGCCGCCGCCAAAGAGATCAGAGAGGCCGCTGCCCTTACCTTTGTGAAGTAGCACCAACATGACCATCAAGACGCTGGTGATCACCAACAGAATCGAAAGTGCCAAAACCATCAGAATTCACTCCTCGCGTGGACTGGGCTAAGGATAACCCAGCCGGGGGCGGATTATTCCCAGAATCGTCGGTTCCAGTATGGAAGAGCGGCTAAAACTACGGCCCCACCGAACTTTTCAGGCTATTTAATCCCCGCGTTAAAGGCCATCACAACCGGGAAACGGGCAATCTTGGCAAATCCCTCGGCCTCAAGGCTAGCCCCGCCGATGAGCGCGCCATCGATATCGGCTTGCTCCATAATCTCCACCACGTTGCTCGCCTTTACGGAGCCGCCGTAGAGGATGCGCATCGCATCAGCCACGTCCCCTGGATAGAGCTCAGCCAAGCGATTACGAAGAGCTGAGCAGACTTCCTGAGCATCTTCTGGCGTAGCCACCTTGCCAGTTCCAATAGCCCAGATAGGTTCATAAGCAATAACTACATTCTTTGGATCAGCGACCCCCAACAGCGCGGCTTCTAATTGTGCGATCACATAAGAGACATGATTACCCGACTCTCGAATCTCCAGATTTTCACCCATGCACAGGATGGGAGAGAGATGCGCAGCGAGTGCTGCCTTCACCTTCCGGTTGATTAACTCATCACTCTCAGCGTGATACTGGCGTCGCTCACTATGCCCCACTACCGCAAAGGAACAACCTAAACGTGAGAGCATTGCAGCAGAAATGTCCCCGGTGAAAGCGCCATTGCCCTCAGGTGAGAGATCCTGCGCGCCATATCTAATACGCAATTTGTCGCCATCGACCAGAGTTTGAATTGATCGAATATCGGTAAAGGGTGGCAGCACCACCACATCGACTGCATCGTGATCTTTATCGTCCAGCGAGAACGCCAATTTTTGCACGAGCCCAATGGCCTCAAGGTGGTTGATGTTCATCTTCCAATTGCCCGCCATCAAGGGCTTACGCGCTGTCGACATTACTGCTCCAATACCGTGATACCAGGGAGCGCCTTGCCCTCTAGATATTCAAGAGAGGCTCCGCCACCCGTTGAAATGTAACCGAAATCTTCGTCTCTAAAACCTAGCCGACGAACCGCTGCTGCCGAGTCTCCGCCACCCACGACCGTGAAGCCATCGAGATCAGCCAGTGCCTGCGCGACTACCTGAGTACCTGCTGCAAAGGCGGCGAATTCAAAGACTCCCATGGGGCCATTCCAGAAGACCGTCTTGCAGGTAGCGATTGCCTCTGCGAAAGCCACCGCTGAGGCTGGTCCAATATCCAAGCCCATCTCTCCCTTGGGTATCTCATGGGCCGAGACCACAGTCGCAGGAGCATCAGCGGCAAACGCCGGAGCGACCACGATATCCGTAGGCAACACAAGCGTGACGCCCAGACTCTCCGCCTGACTTATCAAAGCCCGCACTTTGCCCAATTGATCGACCTCCACAAGGGATGTGCCCACCTCATGGCCCTGGGCGGCTAGGAAAGTAAAGACCATGCCGCCACCGATAGCCAAGAGATCTACCTTGTCGAGCAAATGTTCAATGACGCCTAATTTGTCACTCACCTTAGAGCCGCCGAGCACCACGCCATAAGGCCGGACTGGATCGAGGGTGAGTCTCTTAAGTACGTCTATTTCTGCGGAGATGAGGAAGCCTGCGTAATGGGGCAACAACTGAGCCACGTCAAAAACTGATGCGTGCTTACGATGGACTGCGCCAAACCCATCGCTGACAAAAATGTCTCCAAGTGAGGCCAAATCGCGGGCGAACGCGCGTCGCTCTTCGTCGATCTTGCTAGTTTCAGCAGCTTCAAATCTCACATTCTCTAAGAGCGCGACATCTCCACCCTTTAAATCAGCAAGGGTCAATAGCGCCTTGCCTTCCCGGTACACAGGAATGAAGGTCACATCACTTCCCAGCAATTGCGCGAGACGAACCGAAACTGGTGCGAGAGACATTTCGGGGACGCGCTCCCCCTTCGGCCTACCAAAGTGGGCCATCACTACAACAACAGCACCAAGCGCACGCAGATGATTAATCGTGGGCAACGAGGCGCGAATGCGTCCATCATCTGAAATGACCCCATCCTTCATCGGAACGTTTAGGTCGCTACGAAGGAGCACCCGCTTGCCGACCAGATCGGGAAGCGTGGAAAGTGTGGGGAGTGTGGCAGATGACATTTAGAGAGTGGCACCCACATGTTGAATGAGATCCACCAAACGATTTGAATAACCCCACTCATTGTCATACCAACCCAAGACTTTGACCGTATTGCCTATGACGATCGTGAGTGATGCATCAAAAATGCAGCTTGCGGGATCCGTCACGATATCGCTAGAGACTATGGGATCTTCGGTGTAAGTAAGAAATCCCTTCAGCGGGCCGTCAGCCCACTTCTTCATAGCAGCGTTGACTTCGGCCTTGGTCACCTCGCGCTCAAGTTCGACAGTGAGATCAGTAGCCGACCCAGTAGGAACAGGGACACGCATGGCGTACCCATCAAGCTTTCCCTTGAGAGATGGGATCACGAGTGAAATCGCTTTAGCAGCTCCAGTGGTGGTGGGAATGAGGTTGGTCGCCGCTCCGCGTGCACGACGAAGATCCTTATGCGGGAAGTCAAGAATTACCTGGTCATTTGTGTAGGCATGGATCGTTGTCATTAACCCCTTCACAACACCAAACTCCTCAACAAGAACCTTGGCCATCGGAGCGAGGCAATTCGTGGTGCAAGAAGCATTAGAAATGATGTGGTGTGTGGATGCGTCATAGGTCTCTTGATTCACACCCATCACGATGGTGACATCTTCGTCACTAGCTGGCGCAGAGATAATAACTTTCTTTGCACCTGCCGCGAGGTGCTTGCCCGCATCTGCAGCCTTTGTGAAATGTCCGGTGGACTCAATAACTACCTCTGCGCCGAGTGTGGTCCATGGGAGATTAGCTGGATCACGCTCAGCAGTAACAGCAAAAGTCTTACCATCG
>JBAXIG010000005.1:0-42734 GCA_037138535.1 Actinomycetes bacterium | reverse complement strand
ACGAGGAACTCGCAGGTTCCGGCGCCTACGTAAGCGGCTTCTTTCATGATGGCCTTAGACGCGCGATACAACTCCGCGATTTGGGCTTCACTAAGAAACGGTGCCGGTGCTTCTTCCACAAGTTTCTGGTGGCGACGTTGCAACGAACAATCTCGCGTACTGATGACCGAAATATTCCCGTGGGAATCGGCGAGTACTTGAGTCTCTACGTGGCGTGGCTTATCCATATAGCGTTCAACGAAACATTCACCACGGCCAAAGGCAGCCACTGCCTCGCGCACTGCAGAATCATAAAGTTCAGCAACTTCTTCTAAATTACGCGCGACCTTAAGTCCACGTCCGCCGCCACCGAAGGCCGCTTTGATGGCGATGGGAAGACCGAACTCCTTGGCGAAAGCGACCACTTCATCGGCACCGGATACTGGATCTTTTGTTCCGGCAACGAGTGGAGCACCCGCACGCTGAGCAATATGGCGGGCAGCAACTTTGTCGCCAAGTGAGCGAATGGCGGCAGGTGGTGGTCCGATCCACGTGAGCCCAGCGTCGATAACTGCTTGCGCGAATTCCGCATTCTCCGAAAGGAATCCGTAGCCGGGGTGGATGGCATCTGCGCCACTCTTCTTGGCAGCACCAATGATCTTGTCGAAAACCAGATAAGAATCTGCTGCCGTACTACCGCCGAGAGCGATGGCTTCGTCGGCGGCTTTGACGTGGAGTGAATCGATATCGGGCTCGGCATAGACGGCAACGCTGGCCAGGCCATGGTCACGGGCGGCTCGGGCAACTCGAATAGCAATTTCGCCGCGGTTGGCGATCAGGACTTTGCGCACCCCCACAGGCTAGCGCCTGCCTAGGCGCACTCTTAAACCTCAGGCCGAGTGTTATTGGGCGAGGAAGATCTCCCAACCGAGCCCGTGGCGGGCAAAGAGCGCCCGCAAGGTGGGCAAACTGAGTCCTTCTACGTTGGAGGGATCGCCATGGATGGACGCCACCAACGGGCCACCAAGCGAGTCGATGGTAAATGCGCCGGCCACCTGGAGGGGCTCTCCGGTGGCGATGTAGGCATCTATCTCTGCCTCACTCATTTCTACGATGGTCACGTCAGTAGAAGTAAGTGCGCGCTCCACTTTCCCAGTCGTGATGTTGATCAGTGCGTGTCCAGTATGCAAGGTTCCTGTGCGACCGCTCATCTGTCGAAGTCGTTCTTTAGCTACATCTGGTGTTCCCGGTTTGCCATAAGCAATGTCATCTAATTCGAAGACGGAGTCACAACCGATGATGAAGCCATCACTTCTCCCCGGATTAATAGCGGATGCTTTACGCAGTGCTAACTCGTACGCCAATTCTTTGGGGCTAAGTGCGAGAAGTTCTGGAGTCTCTTCGTCGATTCCGCTCACAATAATTTCTGGAGTGATTCCTGATCTAAGAAGAAGGGTATGCCTAGCGGGGGAGGCAGAAGCCAGGATGACGTGTGGCGGCATTATCGAAATTGTGGTGCGCCCCAGGCACCAATCAATGGCGTGCGCAACATCGGTGTGCCCCAAGGGGAGTTCGCAATCACATGTGATCTCACGCTTTGCCGTGCGCTGACGATGCTCAGAGCTGCCACTATTGCCGCGACTTCTTCTGGAGTTGGATTTCCGCTGATCTGAAATCCGCTTAATGCCGAGGTGGCACTCTCTGATGACATCCTAGAGCGGGATATTTCCGTGCTTACGCGCTGGACGTGTCTCGCGCTTGTTGCGCAACGCGCGAAGAGCTCGAACCACATGCGATCGGGTGTCGTGCGGTGGAATGACCGCATCAACATAACCGCGTTCAGCAGCGATAAATGGATTGGCGAAAGCGTCTTCATACTCAGAGACGAGTTCTGCACGACGTTTCTCTGGATTCTTCTCGTCCGCAAGCTCTTTTCGGTACAAAATATTGACTGCACCTTGCGCGCCCATCACCGCTATCTGCGCAGTGGGCCAGGCCAGGTTTACATCAGCGCCCAGGTGCTTGGAACCCATCACGTCATACGCCCCGCCATATGCCTTGCGGGTAATAACAGTAATGAGCGGCACGGTGGCTTCAGCGTAGGCATAAAGCAACTTAGCTCCACGGCGAATAATTCCGTTCCACTCTTGATCTGTACCGGGTAAGAATCCGGGTACGTCAACCAACGTGATGACTGGAATATTAAAGGCGTCGCACGTGCGCACAAAGCGAGCAGCTTTCTCACTGGCGTCTATGTCGAGTGTGCCCGCAAGTTGCATGGGTTGATTTGCCACAATGCCCACAGAGTGGCCTTCCACGCGACCGTATCCCACCACGATGTTTGGTGCGAAGAGAGCGTGCACTTCTAAGAAGTCTTCATCATCAAGAATTGCTTCGATGACGCGCTTCATGTCGTAGGGCTGATTAGCGCTATCGGGAATCAATGTGTCGAGTGCGGCGTCAGCATCGTTGATCTCGAGATCGGCGACTATCGGAAATGCGGGTGCTCGATCCATGTTGTTGCTTGGGAGGTAGGAGAGCAGCGACTTTACGTATTCGATAGCATCTTCTTCATCGTGGCCCATGTAATGCGCGACACCGCTCTTGGTGTTATGAGTGCGAGCGCCACCAAGTTCCTCAAATTCCACATCCTCGCCAGTAACCGTCTTAATAACTTCCGGCCCAGTGATAAACATGTGCGATGTCTTATCTACCATCACAATGAAGTCCGTCATAGCGGGGGAGTAGACCGCACCACCCGCGCAAGGTCCCATCACGAGTGAGATTTGCGGAATCACGCCAGATGAGTGTGCGTTGCGCTTAAAGATTTCGGCATATAAACCAAGGGCAACTACGCCTTCTTGAATACGCGCGCCACCGGAGTCGTTAATCCCAATCATTGGTGCACCAATCTTGAGAGCGAAGTCCATCACCTTCACGATCTTCTCTCCGAAGACTTCACCGAGACTGCCGCCGAAGACAGTGAAGTCTTGAGCAAAGACACAGACGGTACGTCCATCGACCGTTCCATGGCCGGTGACTACGCCATCGCCGTAGGGGCGGGATTCGGCCATATCGAAATTCACTGATCGGTGACGGGCAAACTCGTCGAACTCGACAAAGGAGCCTACGTCGAGCAGGAGAGCGATGCGCTCGCGAGCAGTTTTCTTGCCGCGCGCATGCTGCTTCTCAATGGCTCGTTCTGAGCCTGCGTGGATAGCGGCATCAATGCGGTTACCGAGTTCCTCGATCTTGCCCGCGGTCGTGTGAATGTCGCTCATGCTCCCTCAATCTCTCGGCTACGAGATTTTTCCCGATTCATGTCCTACGGTACTCAACATGACCTGGCCATCTGCCCCACGACTCCCGCTTGATCGGGAACTCCTGGTCCACCTGCTGGAATCTTGCCTGCCAGCCGAAGCCATTGAAGTCGTGGAGAGCACCGGATCGACCAATGCTGATTTAGCCAACCGAGGGAAATCGGATCGAGCCGCCCTGCTGGTGGCCGAGGAGCAGAGCGCAGGTCGGGGCCGGCTCGATCGATCATGGAGCGCCCCCAAGGGCAGTGGATTGCTCTTCTCTCTCTATTGGCCGGCGCCGCTGCTGATGGCGCCCCTTCTCATGGGAGTGGCAGCTGCTCATGCACTGCGCTCCACCACCACCATTCCAGTCTTACTGAAGTGGCCTAACGATTTAATGGTGAGCGATCGAAAATTGGGTGGCATTCTGGCGAGTACCTCCGGTGGCGGGGTGGTGATTGGTGTGGGAATAAATATCTCTCTCACCGATAGCGAGAAGCCTGATGATCGCGCTACTTCAATTGTGATGGAACGCGACGAATCACCTGCCCGTGAGTTTCTCATCACTGAGATTGTTAAACGCTTTGCTCATCTGACGACGCTTGGAGGTGTTGAATTCCTGGAAAGTTACAAAGATCTCTCTTCAACGATTGGATCGCGAGTACGCGCAGAAATGGTCAAGGGTGAGTCGATCGTGGGCACTGCGGTGGGAATTAATGCAACTGGCGCACTTCTCATTAGCAATGATGCAGGCGATCACGTCCTTACTGCTGGGGACGTTTTCCATCTCCGGTAAACACAAACTTGCCGTAACTCCAATATCGGAAGATGGTGCCAAGCCCTACTCCAATTACGTTTCCGCTGATGTTGTCGGCAAGACCAGAATCAAAGTGGAGCACGTAACGGGAAACCGCCAGCGCTGCGGCTGCGATGGCAACCCCTACTGCGTTCAGCGCCAAGAAGATGGATATTTCGCGCACCACCGAACCAGTCGTGCGATGGCTCCAGGTGAAGAGTCGATTTCCGACAAAGGCCACTACGGTGGAAATGATGCCGGCTGTGATCAGACCAGTGACCGGATGTGCAGCAAGCGGAGCCGAGGAGGTGTGCACGAGGAGGTTGAAAGCGAGAAAATTCACCGCGTAGGCGATGCCACCGACGATGCCGAACTGGAGCATTTCCAGCATCCGCTTCTTCAACACGAAGTGGAGCCTATCGCCCGTAGGCTGAGGACATGACTTATCGCCGGAATTCACCGCCCATAGTGGGTGTTATTGGTGGCGGCCAGCTCGCTCGAATGATGGCTGCGCCCGCGGGAGCGCTGGGAATTCACCTTCGGCTGATGGCGGAATCAGCAAACGAATGCGCGACTCAAGTGATTCCCGATGTCGTCATTGGCGACTTCCGCGATTATGAAACTTTGCGCACATTTGTTGCTAGTTGCGATGTAGTCACCTTCGATCACGAGCATGTACCGAACGCGCTTCTTCGTCGAATTGCGAGTGAAGGGCTGGAAGCAAAGCTTCAGCCCGGACCGAATGCACTTCAATACGCCCAGGAGAAAGTGAAGATGCGCGAACTCGTAGCCGCCGAGTTCTCTCCGCGATGGAGACAAGTTGCCCACATCGATGAAGCTCGCGAGTTCGGTTTTCCCTGCATCGCGAAGTCTCTGATTGGCGGGTACGACGGTAAGGGCGTATGGCGGGTTGAGAATGAGAATGAACTCAGAGAATTGCTGAAGCATGGTGGATTACTTCTTGAAGAATTAGTTCCATTCGATGCAGAAATATCTGTGCTAGTAGCGCGCTCTCCACATGGGCAAGCAGCGGTTTGGGCCGTCACCGAGACAATTCAAGAGAGTGGAATCTGCGTTCAAACAATTACGCCAGCACCGCACCTCTCTGAAGCGCTCGCCGGCAAAGCTCAAGCAATTGCGCTTTCTATCGCTGAACAAACTGGCGTGGTGGGCGTGATGGCAGTTGAAATGTTCGTTGTGGGGGAGCGTCTCTTAGTAAATGAATTAGCGATGCGCCCACACAACTCCGGACATTGGAGTATCGAAGGGGCGATCACATCACAATTTGAACAACACTTGCGAGCAGTTTTGGACCTTCCGCTCGGAGCAACTGGAATGCGGGCTCCGTCTGCGGTGATGGGAAATATCTTGGGTGGGGATACGGCGGATCTGCATCGCGCCTACCTCCACCTCTTTGCGCGTGATCCGGGGCTCAAAGTCCATCTCTATGGGAAAGAGGTGCGACCTGGTCGTAAAGTAGGGCACGTCACCGTGTTGGGTGAAGACGCCAATCGCCTGAGAGCGCGGGCCCTTCATGCAACCGAATTCTTCGCCGGCAGAGCAGGAGAGCACGATGAGTAAGCCACTTGTAGCGATCGTGATGGGCTCCGATTCAGATTGGCCGGTGATGGAAGCGGCAGCAAACATTCTCAAAGAATTGGGCATCGCTCATGACGTATCGGTGCTCTCTGCGCATCGCATGCCAGAAGAAATGATGGCCTTCGGCAAGGGTGCAGTGAATGCCGGTTATCGAGTCATCATCGCTGGCGCAGGTGGGGCGGCGCATCTTCCTGGGATGCTGGCATCTGTCACAACTCTTCCCGTTATTGGGGTTCCAGTTCCGCTGAAAGATTTAGCTGGAATGGATTCGCTGCTCAGCATTGTGCAAATGCCGGGAGGTATTCCGGTGGCTACTGTCGGAATTGGTAATGCTAAGAATGCGGGTTTGTTGGCGGCTAGAATTTTGAGTATCTCTGATCCTGCCATTGAGGCAACTCTTTCCAAATATGCAGGCGACCTTCACGATGAGGCAGTTGCAAAAGGTGCCTCACTCAAAGCCAGGCGAGAAAATAAAACTGGTTTCTAACTTTTCTTCGCATATTCGATTGCAGGACAGCGATCCATTACCGTGAGCAAGCCGACTGACTTCGCATTTTGTACGGCAAGATCATCAATGACTCCCAATTGCAGCCACACACCCTTGGCTCCAATGTCTATTGATTCAGCTACCAAATCCGCTACCAGAGCTGAGTTCACAAATAAATCGACTACATCAACGGCGAATGGAATCTCTTTGAGAGTTGCGTAACCCTGCTCGCCATGAACCAACGGTGCGGATGGGTGGACTGGGACGATTCTGTGTCCTTTGGCCTGCAGAAGTGCAGCCACTCCGTAGGCTGGACGCTCGCTGTTATTACTCAAGCCAACAATCGCCCAAGTGTTTAGTGCGAGCATGCCGTCAATAGCCGCTTGCATGCTCACTTCTTCGGGGTGAGAGTGGGTCTGCCCGGCGCGCGGTAGATAAATCCAGCGTCGCACCAGGAGTTACCGTCGAGTGCGTTTCGTCCATCGATGATGACTTTGTTTGCGACCACCTTTGCAAAATCTGCAGGAGCAAGCGCGCGATACTCTTTCCACTCGGTGAGGTGCAAGATTAAGTGAGCATCTTTCGCACCAGCGAGCAGATCGTCGGTAAATTCCAAATCTGGGAATCGTTTGGCTGCCGGCGCCATGGCTTTAGGATCGTTTACCACTACTCGGGCCCCTCGTTGTGAAATGCCGTAGGCGATATCTAGAGCAGGGGAGTCGCGCACATCGTCGCTGTCAGGCTTAAATGCTGCGCCAAGAACAAAGACTTTCTCGCCCCTGAGGTCGCCGTATTCCGCAGCCACGTCAATGATGCGGGCGCGGGCGCGCAAATTGATGGAGTCAATGTCACGGAGGAATTCCAGCGCCTGATCAGCGCCTAATTCCTCTGCCCGTGCCATGAACGCACGAATATCTTTAGGAAGACAACCTCCGCCGAAACCAATTCCTGCCTGCAGAAAGCGATTACCAATCCGTGGGTCGTAGCCAATCGCTTTGGCTAAGACAGTGACATCACCACCGGCGGCATCGCAGATCTCAGCCATTGCATTGATAAATGAAATTTTGGTCGCCAGAAATGAGTTTGCCGCGACCTTCACAAGCTCTGCAGTGCGCAAGTCCGCGCTGATCCAGGGCACTCCATCTTTAAGCAGCGAGACGTAAACTTCGCGAAGTTGCTCCTCTGCGCGGGCAGATTGCACACCCACTACCAGGCGGTTTGGACGTAGCGTATCTTCGACGGCAAAACCTTCACGCAAGAATTCTGGGTTCCACGCCAATTCAACGTGCGGATTAATCTCTGCAAGTCGATCAGAAAGGCCATCAGCAGTTCCTACGGGAACCGTAGATTTTCCGACGATGAGCGAACCAGGTTTTGCGTGCGCCGCAGTGGCTTCAAGGGCTGCATTCACGTAAGTCAGGTCGGCCGCGTTTCCATCTTTTCGCTGGGGGGTACCGACGCAGATAAAATGCACGTCAGCGTGAGCGAGATCGGCGAAGTTGGTCGAAAAGCGCAGCTTTCCAGAGGCGACATGCTTGCGAAGCAAATCATCGAGCTCGGGCTCATAGAAGGGGAGCTCGCCCCGGGAAAGAAGAGTGATCTTCGTCGCATCTGTGTCTATACCGATGACGTCAAAGCCCAATTCCGCCATGCACGCCGCGTGTGTGGCGCCCAAGTAGCCCGTTCCAATAACTGAAAGCATGAGATAAACCTACCTGCTCGTCAGCCCCTTCCAGGCGATTTGGGCTTTCGCCTGCTCGGGTTGGCGTTTAGCCTTACGTCATGACCTTTGATCTTTATAGCCTTCCAGAAGAACTCAATGAACTCCGTTCAGTTGCCCGCGCCGTTGCCGACAAGCACATTGCACCCAATGCCGCCGAAGCCGATGAAAAGAGTGAGTTTCCGCAAGCTGCATACGATGCGTTGGTGAAGTCTGATCTACACGCACTTCATGTACCTGAGGAATTTGGCGGAGCTGGCGCAGACGCTTTGGCTATCTGCATTGTTATCGAAGAGGTCGCCCGTGCGTGTGCATCTTCGGCGCTCATCCCTGCAGTAAACAAACTCGGATCAATGGCGATCATGCTCAAGGGCACGCAGGAGCAGAAGAAGCGATGGCTTCCTCGCTTGGCTTCGGGCGAAGTGATGTGGTCTTATGCGCTCTCTGAATCTGAAGCAGGAAGTGATACCGCTTCGATGAAGACCCGGGCCGTACGAGACGGTGATTCTTGGGTCCTCAATGGAGCTAAACGTTGGATTACCAATGCAGGTGTCAGCGAGCTCTATACGGTTTTTGCAAATTGTGATCCATCTCAAGGTGGTAAGGGAGTAACGGCTTTCCTGGTTGAGAAATCTGATCCAGGGGTTTCATTCGGTGCGCCAGAACGCAAGCTTGGCATTAAGGGCTCTCCTACTCGCGAGGTCTACTTGGATAATGTCCGAGTGGGCGATGATCGCATGATCGGTGAGATGGGTGAAGGCCTCAAGATCGCGCTGGGTACTCTTGATCACACACGTATCACCATTGCGGCGCAAGCGGTCGGAATTGCTCAAGGGGCAATTGATGTCGCTAAGGATTACATCAAAGAACGAAAGCAATTCGGCAAAGCCATCGCTGAGTTCCAAGGAATTCAATTCATGATTGCCGATATGGCGATGCAAGTCGAGGCCGCGCGCCAACTTACTTACCGCGCTGCAGCGGCGAGCGAGCGCAATGACCCGGATCTCACCTTTCTAGGTGCCGCATCAAAGTGCTTCGCTTCTGATGTCGCCATGCAAGTCACCACCGATGCTGTGCAACTTCTCGGAGGTTATGGCTACACCCGCGATTATCCATTGGAGCGCATGATGCGCGATGCCAAGATCACGCAGATCTACGAAGGAACCAATCAAATCCAGCGAATAGTGATGGCGCGCAAGGTACTCGGCTAAAACTATTTGCAGGAAGTGTCTGTGCCCGTTCGCACATCAAACGGTGATGTTTCAATCGGCGTTGGAATAGGCGCACTCTTTGGAGCGGTGAACTTAGCAATTGATTTGTACTCCGGCCCCAATGTAACGATGAACTTTTTTCCTAAGTTCTTCTTTTCCACGCTGAGCGCGTTAGGGAGAGCGGCTTTAAGGGTGCGCAACGAATCCGCGTAAGTTGGATCGTACGTAATGGTTGTCGTCTTCACAGTTGTGAGGGCAGTAGAAGGCGGCGCCCCGTTGACAAAACCGGCCGCGGTGAGGTCTTGTGCTGCTTTTGCTGCAAGCCCATTAATCGAAGTTCCGTTCTGTACTTCAACGACAATGTTGGCAGGCGGCATAGTAAGTGCGCCGCCCTTTTTTACGACTTTAGGAGTGGGGGCAACAGGGATGTCCTCTTTGATGCGTTGCCAAAGTTTTGGAGCGAGATCCGGATCCCAAAGTACAGCGCCAGAAACTCCGTCATTTGAGTAATTTTCGTTAGAAAATGGAACCGTCAACATGTTGAGGTTAGAAGATGAGAGCGATTTCATTTGCGTGGCCAAGGTGACTAAATCATCTTTTTGCAAATCCGGATCTGTGGTGACCGTTGCAAGGCCGGCGTTAATTACGCTGAGAAGCTTTACTGGGTTAAGTAGAGTTTCAGTGCTAGTAGTCGCAGAAATCATGGATGCGATGAACTTCTGCTGACGTTTCATACGTCCGAGGTCTCCCATGCCATCGAAATATCGGGCTCGAACGTATTTCAAAGCGGTAATTCCATCTAGATGATGTTTTCCTGCAGCGAGATCGATATGGCTCTTTTCATCGTGGATGGCGGTCGTGGTACAGATGTCAACGCCTCCCACGGCATCTACCAAATTTGCGAACCCAGCAAAGTTCACTTCGACGTAGTGATCAATGCGTATCTGAGTCATATTTTCAATAGTCGCGATGAGTAGAGGTGCGCCACCTTGGCCGAAGGTTGCATTGATTTTTGAGTGGTGAGCACTATGAACCACTCCTTTACTATCGGTCCATTCGGGGACGTCAGCGTATGTATCTCGTGGAATCGAGATGATGGTGGCGTGATCACGGTTCTTGCTGATGTGGATCAGAATCGCGGTATCAGAGCGCTTTCCCGCCGAAGTTGCCACGCTGCCCACTCGCAGGTCATGAAGTTGTTGTTTGGTCAGCCCCTCGCGGGTATCGGAGCCCACCAACAAGTAGTTAACCGAAGCGCCTGCTGAGCGATCTGGGCGAACTTTGATTCCCTTGAAAACTTCCTCTCGAGTAATGGAAGAAGTGACGTGGTCGAAGGTGACCCACGAGACCAAGGAGAGCGCCAAGACGCCGATGGAAAGCGTGGCGGTGGCCAACGAAAAGCGCGAACGTCGGCGCCGTTCTGGCATTTTCGGAGGGTTGACCACCCACCAAGCCTATAAGGGCGCTAACCTCAAAGCCGCCATGGACGAAAATATATATCTTTCTCAGCGCGCCGCAGGAGTACCTGTAGGAGTACCTGCAGGAGCCCCTAGGGGAATCTCTGTGGTGATGCCAGTGCGTAACGAAGAGCGCCACTTAGTGGCCGCGGTTGGAGCCGCACTTGCCCAGGTGGAATCGCTCCCCGAGTCGACTGCACTCGAAGTTATTCTTTCGGTTGGCCCGTCAGAAGATCGCACTTTAGAAATCGCTGAGAAGCTTGCAGCAAATGATCCACGGGTGAAAGTGGTTGGCAATCCAAGTGGCAAGACGCCAAGTGCATTAAACGCCGGAATTCGGGCTGCCGCTTACGGGGTCATTGTGCGCGTTGATGGTCACGCCGAACTACCACCTGGATATATCGCACGTGCCATAACAGTGATGAAGCACACCGGGGCGGTGAATGTCGGTGGCGTAATGGCTGCCGAGGGTGTCACTTCGTTTGAGAAAAGTGTGGCAGCAGCTATGACAAGTCCTTTAGGAGTTGGAGCATCACGTTTTCACACGGGTGGTGAAGAAGGTTCTGTTGATACGGTTTACCTTGGAGTTTTTGATAAGGCGAAGCTCATCGAATCTGGTGGATATGACGAAAGATTTATTCGCGCGCAAGATTGGGAACTCAACCTCCGCCTTCGCGAACGTGGTGGTGTTATTTGGTTTTCGCCAGATCTCAAAGTTGCATATCGGCCTCGCTCCACGTTACGAGCATTAGCCACTCAATATTTTGAGTATGGGCGTTGGCGTCGCGTCGTGATTCGCAAGAACCACACCACTCTCAATCTGCGCTACCTTGCCCCGCCCATAGCACTGATCGGATCCCTTCTTGGTGTGCTTTCGGGATTCTTCTACCCGTGGGCATTTGTGCTTCCGTTGGGATACCTTTCATTTCTGTTGTTGGCAACGCTCTTGCTCGCGAGTCGGACAAAGGGGTTCTCGTCGCAACTCTTTCTTCCGATGGTCGTGGGGACTATGCAAATGGCCTGGGGTTTGGGATTTCTGACCTCGCCCCCCTCGTTAGTGCCACATGGCGCTCCGCCTTCGTGGGAGGATCGTCCGCGTGAGTAGTGATCCATCCCGCGCGGAGGCCCTGGTTTCAAAGATTCAGGTCTTTGAACCTCACAAGGCTTCATTGCCTCCGATGGGTCCATATCTGCGTGAATTCTGGCGACGACGTCGCTTCGCCTTGGAGTTGGCTCGGTTCACGGATAAAGCAGAGCACCTTGACTCCCCTCTCGGCTCGGTCTGGCTCGTGCTGAATCCACTCTTGTTAGCAATGATCTACTTTTTGCTGGTCACAATCATCGGAGGACGTGGAAGCGCCGGGTCAAGTCGCTTTGATGTACTGGCTCATATTCTGGTAGGTCTCTTCACGTGGTACTTCGCGCAGAACTGTATGACTTTCGGCGGTGCATCAGTCACGGCTGGCGGCAAACTCATTCTCAATCAAGCATTTCCGCGGGCACTACTTCCACTTTCTTCCCTTATCGGAGCGTTCCAAAAGTTTATTCCCACACTCCCTGTCTACTTGATTATTTATTTAATAGGTGGAGCCCTCGACTCAAAGAGCAAACTGCCAGGATTAAATTGGCATCTACTTTGGATTCCCGCGATGGTGGCCTTAGTTGCGATCAGTGGTTTTGGTTTGGCGTTGCTCTTTGCAACCATGAATGTGTACTTCCGTGACACATCTAAGTTGATGACTTACGGAGCTCGCATGTGGCTCTATCTGAGTCCGGTGCTGTGGATGCCAGACATGATTCACGGATGGCATCGGATTCTCATTTGGGCTAATCCACTCGGACCCATTCTGACCATCACGAATTCGGTCTGGATCAAGGGCGAAAATCCATCTTGGACGCTTTGGCTTGGGGCTACCGGATGGGCATTTGGACTTTTACTCATTGGTGGCTATTTCTTCGTATCGAGGGAGCGTGACTTTGCAGTACGCATCTAAACCCGAGATGCCCGAGGGTCTCGCTGTTCGCATCGAAGAACTTTCGTTGCGCTACAAAATCAATGTGGAATCGAAGATGACTTTGAAGAACGCCATCATGCGCGCGGGGCGTGGTGAGAAACGACGAGTTCGTACTATCGAGGCTGTGAAGAATCTTTCATTAGACATTCCGCATGGCACTGTGATGGGTGTAGTCGGCGCAAACGGTGCAGGCAAATCGACTTTGATGCGCGCGATTGCTGGAATTTTGCCTCCTACCGAAGGTCGGATCATCGTTAACGGAAAAGTGAGCACTTTGCTTGCGCTCGGTGTGGGCTTTAACGGAACCCTCTCTGGACGCGACAACATCATTTTGGGTGGTTTGGCCGCCGGTCTCGAGCGTGAAGAACTTGAAGAACGATTTGACGACATTGCAAGTTTCGCTGATCTTCCAAACGGTTTCATCGATATGCCTATGCGTACTTATTCTGCGGGTATGTATGGCCGATTAGCGTTTTCGGTTGCAGTCAATATGACGCCGGATATTTTGCTGATCGATGAGGCGTTGTCGACAGGTGATGCTGCGTTTAAGGAGAAATCGTTTGAAAAGATGCGCCAACTTTGTTTAGAGGCGCGAACTATTATCATTGTTTCTCACGCTCTCGGTACCCTTAACGAGTTGTGCGATAAGGCTCTTTGGATGCACCAGGGGAGCGCGTTAGCATTTGGTAACGCCACTAAGGTCACCGATCAATATCTTGAATTCCTCAACGTTGGGAAAGTGCCTTCAGCGTTAGAAGACTTCTAATGAAGATCGATGTATCAATAATTTCTTCCGGTCACCATGTGGCTGATGCACGACTGCATCGTCTTGCCGCCGCGCTCCATCGTTGTGGGATGTCTGTCGAAGTAATTGCCAGAGGTGAAACTTTTGAAGCACCCCCAGAAGCTCGCTTCCGTGCGGCCTTTGGAAATACCGGAATGTTCTCGCGGGTGATACGGGCGCTGACTCTTCCGTTTCTCGCCCGCGGAGAAGTGATAATTGCAATCGACCCTGATCTCTCGCTTCCATTACTTATTGCAGGAAACGTACGGCACAAGAAGGTGGCGTGTGATGTACATGAGGATTACGTCTCGCTCCTGCGCGATAGAAGTTGGGCAAAAGGATTAGTGGGAGTAGTTGCCCGCAAGATTGCACGTGATGCCATCAAGATTGCCGCAGAAGCCGATCTCACGATAGTTGCTGACGAACATGTCCCGCCCCTCGATGCCAAAAATCGAATCGTGGTGCGAAACCTCCCAGATTTCACCATTATTCAACCCACAGTCTCCTTTGATGAAGCTCCGCGAGCGGTGTACATCGGTGATGTGCGTAAATCTCGTGGTCTACATGCGATGCTTGCGGCGATTGAAAGTGCGCCACATTGGCGTCTCGACATAGTCGGGCCAATCGCAGTTGCCGATCAACCATTTGTAGATGGGTGGCTGGCCACTAGCCCAGCGAAGGATCGCGTGCATTTCTATGGACGTTGTGCGCCGATTGAGAGCTGGCGTATAGCCCGTGGCGCATGGGTTGGGTTATCGATTCTTGACGCCACTCCCGCTTTCCTCGAAGCCGTTCCGAGCAAGATTTATGAATATGCCGCTGCCGGACTCGGCATTATTTCTTCCCCGCTGCCTCGTGTGAGTGTGATCCTTGAAGGCAGGGCTGCTTTCGCTACGACTGCCGGTGAGATTGCCTCTGCCTTGGAAGGTTGGAGTTCCCGCCCGCAGGAGTGGCAGAGAGCGCGGGAAGCAAGCTCAAAAATCGTAGAAAGTGGCGATCCTTACTTGCCCTTCGCGGAGCGTATCCGCGCCCTTCTCAGCCCCCGCAGGTAGGCTCACCTACGTGACTGCCGCCCGAATTCACCCATCCGCTGACGTGGATTCTGATATCACCCTCGGCGATGGGGTGGCGATCTGGCATCTAGCCCAGGTGCGCTCCGGAGCCATTCTGGGCGAAAACTGCATTGTGGGGCGCGGTGCCTATGTTGGCCCGGGCGTTGAGATTGGTGCAAATTCCAAGATTCAAAACTATGCCTTGGTTTATGAACCGGCGCGAATAGGTGCTGGCGTCTTTATAGGACCAGCAGTAGTTCTCACCAATGATCATTTCCCGCGTGCGGTAAACCCTGACGGTACGTTGAAGAGTGGGCATGACTGGGAGTTGGTTGGCGTGACCATCGAAGAGGGTGCTTCCGTCGGAGCGCGCGCCGTCTGCGTTGCTCCTCTCACGATCGGAAAATGGGCGATGGTAGCTGCTGGCGCGACGGTAACTCGCGATGTTCCTGATTACGCACTTGTGGCAGGCGCTCCGGCGAAGAGAATTAAGTGGGTAGGGCGCGCGGGGGTTCCACTTGAGTCTGCTGGCGCGCATCACTGGGTCTGCCCACAGTCGGGCGAGAAGTATGAAGAACAGGGCGAACGATTGGTTCACTCTCAAGATCTGAAACACGAGGAGAAGTAATGATTCCAGCAGCGAAACCAATCATCGGTGATGACGAGCGCGCAGCCGTAGATCGCGTACTCCGCTCAGGCATGCTGGCCCAAGGCCCAGAGGTGGCCGCCTTTGAAGCCGAGTTCTCTGCCCACGTAGGTGGACGTCACTGTGTGGCAATGAATTCCGGAACCTCCGCACTTCACCTCGGATTTATTGCGGCTGGGATCGAGCGTGGCGATGAAGTGATCGTTCCTTCTTTCTCCTTTGCTGCCACTGCCAACTCAGTTGTATTGGCTGGGGGAGTGCCGGTATTTGCAGATATCGATCCCAAGACTTTCAACATTGATCCAGATCACGCGGAATCACTCATCACAAAGAAGACCAAGGCGATCATGCCTGTACACCTTTACGGTCATATCGCCGCGATGGATCGCTTTGCAGAGATTTCTTCCAAGCATGGTGTGCAGATTATTGAAGATGCTGCACAAGGGCACCTCGCTTCGCTGAATGGGCGCAATGCTGGTGAATTCGGCACCGTGGCATCCTTCTCGTTCTACCCTACTAAGAACATGACTGCCGGCGAAGGTGGCATGGTGGTGACCGAAGATGCAGAAATCGCGCGCACTCTTCGTTTGTTGCGAAATCAAGGACAAGAGATTCGGTACCAGAATGAAGTCATTGGATTTAACACGCGTATGACAGACATTCATGCGGCTATCGGACGTGTGCAACTAGGCAAACTTCCCGGTTGGACACAGACTCGGCAAGAAAATGCCGCCTACCTAGATGCCAATCTCAAAGGCGTCGTCACACCATTCCTCGCACCAGGTACTACGCACTCATATCACCAGTACACGATTCGTATTCCTGGCGGATCTGCCGAAAGGCGCGATGCATTCATGGCCGGAATTACGGAACGTGGCGTGGGTTGTGGCGTTTACTACCCCACGCCGATTCACCGTTTGCCATCTTTTAAGATGGATCTCACGCTTCCGCAGACCGACCTTGTCGTTAAAGAATGTGTTTCACTCCCAGTTCATCCATCACTTTCGAAGGCGGACCTCGACACGATTGTTTCAGTCGTGAACGAAGTCGCTGCGAGCTTGTAAGGAATTCGGATGAGCCAACCAAAATTACGCGCCGGTCTTGTCGGGCTTGGCATGATGGGTCGTCATCATGCCCGCGTCCTGAGTTCACTCGATGGAGTCGAACTCGTTGCGGTCGTAGACCCAGGTGGAGATGTGCACGGAGTGGCGCAAGGACGCGATGTGCTCACTACGGTCGGTGAACTCATCGAACGTGGCGTGGATTATGCGATGGTGGCGGCTCCTACGGCATTTCATGACGAGATCGGTCTCGAACTAGCTGCAGCCGGCATTCACGCCATGATCGAGAAGCCGCTGGCAGTAGATACGCCTTCGGCCAAGAAATTAGTAGAAGCCTTTAAGAACCTGGTGGGCGCGGTGGGTCACATCGAGCGTTATAACCCAGCACTTCAACAATTACGCACACGCCTTGAGAGTGGCGAGTTAGGCGATGTGTATCAAATCACCACGCGCCGACAGGGTCCATTCCCGGCGCGTATTGCCGACGTGGGTGTGGTGAAAGATTTAGCAACGCACGATATTGATCTCACTGCTTGGGTAGCGCGCTCGCCATTTACTTCTATCTCGGCTCGTGTCGGGCATAAATCTGGGCGTGAGCATGAAGACTTGGTGGCGGCTGTCGGGCAACTTGCTGATGGCACGATTACCAATCATTTAGTGAATTGGCTTTCACCTTTTAAAGAACGTCTCACCGTGGTGACCGGAGAGCGCGGCGCTTTTGTAGCCGACACTCTCACTGCTGATCTCACCTTTCATGCCAACGCCTCGGTAGCAACTGAGTGGGAAGCAGTCGCTGCCTTTCGTGGGGTAAGCGAAGGAGACCTCATTCGTTATGCGTTTGCTAAGCCCGAGCCCCTCAAAGTTGAACATGAAGCGTTCCGGGATGCAGTTCTCGGAATTTCGGGTGCCATTGAACGCATCGTCACCATGGAGCAGGGTTTGGCCACCGTTGCCGTTGCAGAAGCCATGATTGAAAGCGCTCGCGACGGACGCGTAGTTTTCCTGTAGAAAGAAGTGCGATGAACAGAAGAGAGAAACTAAGATGAAGATCGCTGTTGTTGCCCTCGGCAAGATTGGATTGCCTCTGGCTGTGCAATTTGCAGACAAGGGTCACGAAGTTATTGGGTGCGATGTTAATACGCATGCAGTAGATCTCATCAATAAAGGAATCGAACCCTTCCCTGGTGAGGCCCATCTTGCCGAGAAACTGGCCACGTTGGTGCCGTCAGGAAAACTGCGTGCAACTTCTGACACCACTTCTGCGGTTGCTGAATGTGAAGCAGTCGTAGTTGTCGTTCCACTTTTTGTCGATAACGATGGCGTGCCAGATTTCGGGTGGATGGATGATGCGACCGAAGCGATCGCCAAAGGATTAAAGCCGGGGACTCTCGTCTCTTATGAAACCACCCTACCGGTGGGAACCACACGAACCCGCTTTGGTCCCATGATCGAGAAGATCTCTGGTTTGGTTCCCGGTAAAGATTTCCACCTCGTATTCTCACCTGAACGAGTTCTCACTGGCCGCGTTTTTGCTGACCTACGTCGCTATCCAAAATTAGTTGGTGGTATCGATGCAGAAAGCGGAAAGCGCGGCGTTGAATTTTATGAAGCAGTACTTGATTTCGATATTCGTCAGGATTTACCACGTGCAAATGGTGTCTGGGATCTTGGGTCCGCTGAAGCCAGTGAAATGGCTAAACTTGCTGAGACCACATATCGCGATGTAAATATCGGTTTAGCGAATCAATTTGCCCGCTTTGCAGAAACGGCTGGTATCGATATTTATCAAGTGATCGCGGCATCTAACTCACAGCCTTACAGCCATATTCACCAGCCGGGAATTGCAGTGGGTGGCCATTGCATTCCTATTTACCCTCGCTTTTACCTTTGGAATGATCCGGCGGCCACCGTGGTGCGCGCTGCACGCGAGGCAAACGCTGGAATGCCGATGCATGCTGTCTCGCTACTTTCCACCGATCTTGGCGATCTTAAGGGCAAGAAAGTTGCCGTGCTGGGGATCTCGTATCGCGGGGGAGTCAAAGAGAGTGCCTTTTCTGGTGTCTTCCCGACAGTCGCTGAGCTTACCCGCCTTGGCGCCATCGTTACGGTTCATGACCCGATGTACACCGACGAAGAAATTGTGAAACTGAAATTCACGCCGCATCATTTAGGTAGTGAAGTTGATGGAGTTGTTACCCAGGCTGATCACGCTGAGTATCAATCGCTATCGGCAAGAGATTTTCCTGGAGTGAGCGCAATCGTTGATGGGCGACGGATTTTTGATCAGTCGGCATTCCCCGGAGTTGCGTATCGCGTGATTGGTAAAGCTCAATAAATATGCGTCCCTGGCGACGGGTGGTTCTCTCTACTGCCCTCAGCGTTGCTCTTGTCATGAGTGCGCTCGCTCCGCTTGCACTTGCTGATGTGGTTCCGAAAACTTTCTCCTTCACGGGCGCAGGATTCGGTCATGGTGTAGGAATGAGCCAGGTCGGTGCGCGCGGTATGGCTCTTGAAGGCAAGAGTGCCGCTGAAATCATTCAACATTTTTACACGGGCGTGGATATTGTGCCCTTCCCCGATGCGTCTTCGCTTCGAGTGAATATTGGCCACTTGCTTGAAAAATTTTCCTTTCGAGTTGAAGCGATCGCGGGCGAAACGGGCACGGTCTTTTCGCAATTGTGGGGCAGTGATCTCTCTGCCATCCCATCCATTGTTGAAACTCCTACGGCGCAAGTTGCCACTGGTGGAAAAGTCACAGCGCTGGCCACTGATAGCGGCACGGTGATCAGTTATGTGCTACCCGGAGTTGCTGCTACTCCGCTCCCCCCTGCGAGAACATTTACTTTACGCTGGAGTGGTACACGATTCCTTGATGGTCCGGCAGGCTTGGTGAATACCACGAGCAATAAGTTTCGATACGGTCAGATCCATATCACGACAGTCAAGACAAAAGATGGGCCGCGTCTTGAGGTGACCAATGATGTGCGGTTACACGATGAATATCTCAAGGGAATTGGAGAAATGTCCTCTTCCTGGCCACCGGCTGCTTTACAAGCGCAAGTGATCGCTATTCGTTCTTACGCACTCAGCAAAAAAGGTGTGTTCCGCGCCGAATGCGATTGCGATATTTATGGTTCCACAAAGGATCTTGCTTTCGTGGGATATAGCAAAGAGATCGAAGCGGGGTGGGGAAGTAAGTGGGTAGATGCAGTGACGGCCACCTCGACTGATGCCTTATCCGGATTGACCGTGACGCTCAATAGACGACCGGTAGCAACCTTCTTCTTCACTTCCTCTGGAGGGCATACACAAGATGTTATTGACGTCTGGGGAAGTAACCTCACCTGGTTGCAGGCAGTGCCTGATCCTTGGAGCCTGGATCTTTCGCTAAATCCGGGGTATGCCACGTGGACCAAGGTAAAGAGCCAAGCCGATATGGCGAAGGCTTTCGTACTTCCTGATGTGGTTTCATATTCTTTTAATTCTAGAACGCGTGGCGGTGGAGTGAAGAGCGTGACTGCCACTTCGAGCAGTGGAAAGAGAGCGACACTCTCAGGTGAAATATTTCGATCACGTTTAGATTTACCCTCGACTTTCATAAATCGTCCTGTGGTGTCGCTCAGTGCAGCTGACGACACATTACTTTCAATTGTTGCAGGAAAGATAAGTTTTCCGACGGCGAAGAGCGCTGTTTTGACCACCATTGACACCGAAACAGTTGAGGCTATGACCGCAGCGCCATTAGCTTTTCAGGTCAAAGCACCCATCTTCCTCTCAGCTGGTTCTGAGTTAGACACCAGGGTCGCCACGGAATTAATTCGTCGTAAAATTAGCAAAGTGTATGTGGTGGGTAGCGATTCACAATTCAGTGCTAAGTACTTTCAAGACTTAAAGAAACGGAAGATTACGGTTGTCCGTCTCGGAGGTGTGAATCGCTATGCAGTGGCCGAGTCGGTAGCCACAGTGATGAATGGTGCTCCGATAGTGGTGAGCAATCAAGATGCCTCAGCTCTGATGCCACTGGCAGGTGCGTTAGCCAGCGCTGGTCGGCCGCTGCTCTGGACGGCCCAAGGAGTGTTACCGCGTCAAACGGCTCGTGCACTCGCACGCTCCAAACAGATGCCTTCACTCATCGGTATTGCTGATCACTACGACGATTCTCTCATGGCGCAGTTCACCCGTGAATTTGAAGATCTCCGTTCTCTTGATGAAGATGGTTTCGCTGCTACCGTGGAAGATCTTGCTACATCCAACGGGAGGGTTGCGGCGATGACCGATGCAGATGCTGGAGCATTCGGTCTCTTCGTGCGGCAGATATCCCTTGGGTTGCTTCGCGATTATCTTGATACCCACCCAGCAACGCTGATTATTTATGGTATCCGCTTGAGTTCTGCAGATGTAACGCAAGTGCACGCACTTTCGTAGTGCTATTGAAGCGTTACAGTAAGTGTCGAAACTTTATTTGAGTTTTTACTCTTTATGCCATAACGATCCCACTCAATTTGATTCCAACGAAGTTGAGTCACTCCCAATTCGGATGCATGAGTCATGAACCAAATCGCTAAGTGAGTGCGTTGCCGAGAGGTAATGCTTATCACTCGACCGACATGTTTGGCATCGACCTTTCCCCATTCTTTGCTCGTACGTTCAATGACGTCGGCGGCGGGGGTGTGAACCTGGGTTCCGAATTTATGGAAACGACACGTGATGAGTGATGGGTCATTGAGCGCTTGCGTGAGGGCCAGTGCCCTTCCTTCCCATTTTTCGTAGGCACTTCCAGCAGCTGATCGCTGAACCTCTTGTGCAGCCTGCGCAAGCGGAAGTTTCTCCCAATCAGGGATATTTATTAGCGCACTGTAAAAGCGACTGGTAGCTCGGGTGGGATCCAAAATGGATTCACGATCGCCCCATCCTTGTGAGGGGCGTTGCTGGAAGATTCCTAGCGAATCTCGATCGCCATAATCGAGGTTACGCAATTTTGATTCCTGTTGTGCTGCGGTGAAAGCAACCGTGATGGCACGTTCAGGAATGCCGCGTCTATAAGCAACAGCTGCGATTGTGGCCGCATTCGCACTCTGTTCAGTATCAAGAGTGAACTCTTCAGCTTCGGTAGTTATGGTGCAGCCAGGGAGCACGAGCGCATCGTGTACGCGGGCGTACCCCCACTTCCCAAGCAGGATAAGGAGCACCCCGGTAAGTACGAGGGCAATGAGTTTGCGCACCTTCAATCGTTGCTGTGAAGCACAGAGTTAAGACCGCCCCAATTCCCACTTCGAGGTAATGCCTCAAGGGAGCCATCTATGGAGTTTCGACGAAAGAGCATGCCATGAGCTCCCGAGAGCTCGCGAGCTTTCACAATGGTGCCATCTGGTAAACGAATTTTGGATGCGGCGGTGATGTACGCACCAGCTTCGACAATACATTCATCGCCCAAGGAAATTCCGATTCCAGCGTTTGCACCGATAAGTGAACCCTTACCAACGGAGATTACTTCTTTCCCACCGCCGCTAAGAGTTCCCATAATTGATGCGCCACCACCGATATCGCTCCCATCGCCGACAACCACGCCAGCAGAAATTCGACCTTCCACCATGGATGCGCCGAGAGTGCCGGCATTGAAATTCACAAAACCTTCATGCATCACCGTGGTGCCACTAGCCAGGTGCGCACCGAGGCGAACTCGATCGGCATCGGCAATGCGGACTCCGCTTGGAATCACATAATCAACCATGCGTGGAAATTTATCTACGCCATAAACGTGCACGGAACCTTGCGCCTTAAGCGAGATGCGTACTTCGTCGAAATCTTCTACGGCGCAAGGTCCGGCCGATGTCCACACTACGTTTGGTAGTAATCCGAAGAGTCCTTCGAGATTAATGGAGTGCGGCGTGACGAGGCGGTGTGAGAGGAGGTGTAAACGTAAATAGACATCTGCAACATCACTCGGTGGCGCCTGCAGATCAATATCGCAGGTGACAATCTCGGTGCTCACGCGGCGGCCCTCATCTCGAGTGACCAATGGAGCGAGGTCGACCGGGCGGAGATCGCCAAGCGATGGTGCCGGGAAGAAGGCGTCGAGGATCTTGCCGCTGACGTGTCGTGTGACCAGACCGATGGCCTGTGCCCGCGAGGGGGTGCTAGATGTGCTGCTCATGTCCGATACCGTACCCGTGTGCTCGATCTTCATGCGGATTTAGCCGACCTCACGGCGGCGCTAATTGACATTCCCAGCGTTTCGGGGGAGGAAGCGGCGCTGGCCGACGCCATCGAAGAGGCCCTGCGCGATCAAGCCCCCCACCTCACCATCACCCGAGATGGCAATTCCATCATTGCGCGCACTGAACTCGGACGCCCATCTCGCGTCGTGCTAGCTGGTCACATCGACACCGTTCCGATCGCAGATAACGTGCCTAGCTTTGTAGAAGGGGAGCGGCTATACGGATGTGGCTCCACTGACATGAAGAGTGGCGTGGCGATCCAACTCCATCTTGCGGTGACCCTTACCGATCCCCGCGCTGATCTCACTTTCTTCTTTTATGAGTGTGAAGAAGTAGAGGCGGCCAGAAATGGTCTTGCGCGAATTGCAAAGAACTCACCGGAGCAGCTCACAGCTGACTTTGCGATTTTATTAGAACCCACCAGCGGTCTCATGGAAGGCGGTTGTCAGGGAACCATGCGAGCCGAAGTCACGGTGCGCGGAGTGCGCGCACATTCAGCGCGCGCATGGTTGGGAGAGAATGCCATCCACGAAGCACACGAAATTCTCACTACACTTGCCGGATATGAAGCTGAGCGGGTGATGGTTGATGGACTTGAATACCGTGAAGGATTGCAAGCGGTGGCAATCAAGGGTGGGGTTGCCGGCAACGTGATACCAGACGAACTTATTTTGACAGTGAATTATCGATTTGCCCCGTCCAAGAGCGAAGCTGATGCCGAAAGATTCCTTCGTCGCTTTTTTGAGGGTTATGCACTGACCATCGTTGATCGCGCCCCAGGTGCTTTGCCAGGTCTAAATGTTCCGATAGCACAGGATTTTATTGCCGCTGTTGGCGAACCTCCAGCGCCTAAATTTGGTTGGACAGATGTCGCTCGCTTTTCCGCACTTGGCATCCCGGCAGTGAATTTCGGTCCAGGAAATCCGGCACTTGCACATACGGAAGATGAGAATGTAGATATCGCGCTCATCTACGAAGGCGCTTCGACGCTCTTGAAGTGGCTTTCATGACCGAGTACAACGTCTGTGTCTATTGTTCCTCTTCGCTCGACATAGATGAGAAATATATTGATTTAGCCAGAGAAGTAGGGCTTGAGATTGCTAATCGTGGCTGGGGGCTGGTCTCCGGCGGCGGAAATATTTCTATGATGGGAGCAGTAGCGCAAGGCGCACGCGCGGGTGGTGGGCATACTCTTGGCATCATTCCGCGAGCGCTCATGGAACGTGAAGTAGGTGATCAAGACTCCGATGAATTGATCATTGTGGACGATATGCGTATTCGCAAAGGGTTAATGGAAACTCATTCACAGGCATTCCTCGCGTTACCTGGCGGTATTGGAACGCTTGAAGAACTCTTTGAAATTTGGGTCGGTAGATATCTGTCCTTCCACTCTCAACCCGTAGTAGTACTGGACCCATATGATGATTTTGCATTCTTGCACCAACAAATTGATCATCTGGCGAAGAAAGGTTTTATCAAGTCAGGCCAACGAGAAATCATCAAGTGGGCGAAGTCAGTAGATGAGGCTCTTGATGCATGCGAAAGGCAGTCCGACTCATGTGGGGATTAACAAATGGCGAGTGGATTGTGGGCGCACTGCTGGTGTTCGCCGCACTGCTCTGGGTGTGCACTGCGCCGCGCGCGCTGGGCTTCAAAGCAGCGCCACAAATAACTCGTGAAATCGAGATTGTGATCGACATTGATGCTTCACCTGCTCGGGTGTGGGATGCCATTGTCGATTGGGAGAGTCAGAGTGCATGGATGGCGCTGACACAAGTCTGGGTCGAACCGGGGGCACCTCGCGCGGGTGTGGGCGCCCGCATCGAAGCTTTCACCGGTCTGCGGGCTCGAAATGCTTCATCAAGTGGGCTCCCGCTCATTGGTTTTCTTGACACCATGACGGTGACCCGTTGGGAAGCGCCTACGAGATGCGATGTGCTCCATACTGGCCGCGTTGTCAGAGGAACCGGAACCTTCATCGTGGAGCCGCGAGCTGGCGGCGCGCGCTTTCGTTGGAGTGAAGTAGTTGAAGTGCCCGGGGGTTACTTAGGGGCCGCTCTCTGGCCATTTGCCCGACTGGGCTTGTACGGCAGCGTTAAATTCTCATTAAAGGCTTTGGCTCGATCCCTTCAAAGTTGACCCATTCACGCGCTCAAGCCCGGTACCGTCAGAGGCGTGAATGAGCAAAATTCCCTGGGCCCACTCCTCGGTGCCCCCGAATTGCTCGCTCGCCTGCCCCAGGAGGAGCAGATCTTGATCACGCTCCACTACATCAAAGGCCAGAGTTTGGAGGAGATCGCCCTACTTCTCGGCGTTCCAGCTCGCTCTGTGGAGGTTATTCTGCGCCAGGGCAGGAGTAGATTGCTCGGCTTTTTGGGGATCTCAGAGGGTTCCTGAAGCGCAGTGAACGCCTCAGACCTGCACCTATAAGCGTGGAAACGAGCAGATTTTGGTCTCCGGGCGCCTCCTCTGGGATACTTGAGCAAGGGCAAAGCCCCCACCGGAACCCCCACCGGATCCCCAATCCCGAGGA
This sequence comes from Actinomycetes bacterium, assembly GCA_037138535.1. Lineage (GTDB taxonomy): Bacteria > Actinomycetota > Actinomycetes > Nanopelagicales > Nanopelagicaceae. The sequence continues at coordinate 17,877 of JBAXIG010000005.1, read as the reverse complement.
GTGATGTATGGCCGCCATGAAGCCGCGGACTGGAAACGGTCCGATGGAAGTCACTAAAGAGGGTCGCGGATTGGTCATGCGAGTCCCACTCGAAGGTGGCGGTCGTCTGGTAGTAGAGCTCAATGGCGCAGAAGCCCAAGAATTAGGCGACGCTTTACTCGCAGCAGTTCTCCTCGTTAAGAAGTAGACCATGCCGCCACGGCTGGTCATTTCTGTATCGCGCACCACCGAAATACGAATCCTTACCGTTCTTGCCGGCGACTCTCTCGATTCTCACTTCTCTTCCTACACTCTCGATCGTGACATCTCAGTTGACTTCCCTGATTTCAAAGGTGCAGCTGGTGAAGTCGGTGAAGTTTCTGCCACTTCAGCGCAAGGCGTGCGCTGTCGATTAATTTTGGTGGGACTCGGATCGGCAGAAGCTGCCGAGGTGCGCAAAGCCGGCGCAGCCGCGGGTCGTCGTGTGCGCGGCAAAGCGAGTGTCGTTTCGCTTCATATCGCGCTGACTCACGCAGGTGCATTCCTCACTTCGCTCTCGATAGCTACCTACGCATTCAATGACCTAAAGTCCCTTTCGGATGGTACTAAGCAATTAGAAACGATTGAAATTGCCACAAAGACGAAGTGGAGCAAGTTAGCTCATACGCAAGCAGTCATCGACGGTATTTTCCTGGCTCGAGATTTAGTGCACACTCCGGCGAATATTAAGAGCCCGGCATGGTTGGCTGCGCAATCAGTGTTAGTTGCCACAGCGAATGGTTTAAAGAGTCGCGTTCGTGAAGAACGAGAACTTGAGAAAGAAGGTTTTGGAGGAATTCTTGCGGTCGGAAAATCTTCACGCGATCGTGGTCCTCGATTTATTGAATTAAGTTATGCGCCCCGTGGGAGCGCTAAGTGGCCGCATGTTGTTTTAATTGGTAAAGGAATTGTCTTCGATACCGGCGGAATATCACTGAAGCGTCCATACGACATCATGATTGCAATGAAGAGCGATATGGCTGGGGTGGCTGGCATTATTGGCACGATGTCGACTCTCGGAGTCACCGAACCCAGAGTTCGCGTGACCGCGCTTCTCGCATGTGCCGAGAACACGATTTCTGGCACCGCTCAACGTCCTTCCGACGTCATCACGCACTTTGGTGGCACCACGGTCGAAGTAAAAGACACTGACGCTGAGGGAAGATTGGTCTTGGCAGATGCGCTCGCCTACGCCGCGGCGATGTTGAAACCAGATGTGATCATTGATATGGCAACACTGACGGGCGCAGCTACCTTGGGATTGGGTCGACAATATGCGGCTCTCTATTCCAATGATGATGAGCTCGCGCTTGAGCTGGAAACCGCAGGATTAGTTTCGGGGGATCGTGCCTGGCGGATGCCCCTTATCGAGGATTATCGTGAATCTTTGCGGAGTGAGATCGCTGATCTCAGCAATATTTCTTCAGGTGGGGTGGGGGCTGGTTCCATTACGGCTGCGCTCTTCCTCCAGCACTTTGTGGGTGACTATCGCTGGGCTCATCTAGATATTGCAGGTAGCGGCCGGTCTGAAGTCGATGCCGGTGAAAACATCAAGGGCGGCACTGGCTACGGGGTTCGCCTCCTCACGGAATGGTTGGTTCGTCAATGAATAGTGTGGATGCGTTCATCGAAAATTTTCGAAGTGAAGACGATGCTTTAACTGCTGCTCGCGCTCGCGCAGTAGAGGTGGGAAGTAATGAGCCCACAGCTGCCGTGGGTGCACTATCGGCCTTCTTCGCGGAATTAATTGATGCGAGAAACGTGGTCGAAGCGCGCACTGGAGTAGGCCTTACAGCGTTGTGGTTGCTACGCGGATTAGATAAAGATGCAGTACTTACGAGTATCGACGCGGAAGCTGAGCACATTCGCATGGCGCGTGAATCTCTTGCGGAGTACCCCACTTCGCAAATCCGGTTGATCTCTGGTGATCCACTTGAGCTCCTGGGTAGGTTGACTGACGGCGCCTATGACATGGTTTCCCTGCGCCTTGATGCACGTGATCTTGCGGCCGCCATTGAGGAGTCTCATCGCCTTCTTCGGGCTGGCGGCATTCTCTTTATTTCCAATGCGCTGGGAGATGGGAAAGTCCCCGATCCTGCGCAGCGGGACGAAGTGACCATCGCAATTCGTGAGGCCGGACGCCACTTAAGGAGCGAGGATCAGCGCTGGCGCACCACTCTCGTCCCCGTGGGCGACGGTGTGCTGGTGGCCTTCCGCCTCTGATCTCCAGGGAGTTCTCACATTTGACTCAGCAAGATCTAAGGAGTGTAAGTCATAATCAATGCTGTCTGAAAATCGAAAGAGGGCGTGATGAATCAAGTGCCAGGTGACGAGGCTCCGTGGTGGAGCCAGCCTCTGCCCACTTCAAGCCCTCAAGCTATGTCGACAACTCCGCTCTCTCCCGCAAGACCTCAACTTCCCATTCGCCTCTTGCTCATCATGACGCTGGTTGCTGGAGTAATCGGTGGAGGCGTCGGATACTCCGCGGCTCGTTACTCCGACGCTCATTCCACGCCTGATGCGCGTGCGCCATTTACGAATGCTACTGACGGTCAAGCGTTAACAACTTCTACCGCGACGATTGAACGCGCTCCAGGATCAATTGCTGGGATTGCAGCGCGGGTCTTGCCATCGGTAGTTTCTATTTCGACCACCTCGAGCGCTGGTTCCGGAACTGGTTCTGGATTTATTATTCGTTCGGACGGATACATTCTTACGAATAATCACGTGGTCGCTGACGCCGCAGATGGCGCTGGAAAGATTGCGGTGCAATTTAATGGAGGGAAGAGCGTTGCGGCTGAAATAGTTGGGCGCGATGCCACTTACGACTTGGCAGTTATTAAAGTAAATATGAAAAATCTCAAGGCACTGGTGCTCGGCGATAGCGATAAAGTCGTGGTAGGCGATTCGGTTATTGCAATCGGTTCTCCGCTTGGCCTCACCGGTACGGTAACCACAGGCGTGGTGAGTGCGAAGGATCGTCCAGTAAGTGCTGGAGGAGGCTCGGACGCACAGAACTCATTTATCAATGCGATTCAAACCGACGCTGCTATCAATCCTGGAAATTCTGGTGGACCGCTTGTAGATGTTACTGGTGCTGTTGTTGGTATTAATTCGGCTATTGCGTCGATGAGTTCTTCGAGAGGGCAATCCGGCTCCATTGGCTTGGGTTTTGCAATTCCGATCAATCAAGCAAAGCGAACTGCTGAACAATTAATCGCCACCGGAAAATCATCACATCCGATTTTAGGTGTCTCACTTGATATGCAATTCGCTGGACCTGGTGCGCGTATTTCTACCGTCCCTGGCGCGGTGGTGACCAGTGGTCCAGCAGCTGAGGCCGGTCTTCTCTCTGGTGATCTCATCTTGTCAATCGACGGACGCACTGTGGCAAATGCAGAAGAACTCATTGTGGCAATTCGCTCGCATGCTCCGGGAGACAAAGTAAGGATTTCCTACATGCGCGCAAAGAAAATCATTGAGGTCACAGTTACCTTGGTGGCTGCTCCCGCAAATTAACGCGCCTTACACCTCGATGGTGCGTCCGAACTTGCTGCCCTCTGCTCGTTTCATCAGCAAGCCAGCAAGTGCGGCATCCTGAATGCCAATTCCTACACTGTTATAGATCCATAAGTCATCGCTTGAGGTACGGCGGAATCCGGCATTTAACTTTTCTCCAAAACTAATCAGGGTTGTGGGGTCGAGTGTGCCTGCGGCGATCGCCTCTACCAGCGGACCTGCCTGTCGAATTGAAGTTTCTACATCATCTACTGCGATGGCAGCAGCGGCGTGCACCACATCTTGTCCATATTCGCATCGCCCGGGACCGAATGATCCAATGCTGACAAGTAGCTGGGTCTTTGCGAGCCAAGTTGCCTCTAAGAGTGGCGTAGTGGAATTAGTCGCTGTAATCACGACGTCGGCGCCTTCGACCGCCTCACGTGCGCTTTTTGCGAGCGTGAATTCTAAGTTGTGTGACTTCGCAAAGTTTACGAGAGTGTGGGCGCGTTCTGGATTTCTTGCAAAAGTTCGAAATATCGCTGATGGAAAGAGCTCGTTGAGAAACTCCATGTGCGAAATAATTTGTGGACCGCTTCCTATAAAGGCAATGGTTTTCGGTGCGGATGCGGTGAAGGTCTCTACCGCGATGGCGCTGGCGGCTGCGGTTCGCATGAGAGTTACTGATTCGCCGTCGATGATGGTGTGCAATTCACCGGTCTTCTCATCTGAAACCAAAATAGTTGCATGGATAGCGGATTTGCCGATCTTGGCGTTGGTCGGGTTGATACTTCCCATTTTGACGACCGCGGGTTGCCCTGTACCGGCGCGCGCGAGGTAGGCAAAGGCCACACTCTCGTGATCTCCCGGAAGGAGGGCACGGGGCGCAAGGTGGGCTTCCCCGCGATACATGGCGGCAAAGACCTCCCGTTGGGTCTGTAACACGTCCTCAAGGCTCACGAGCGCGTGCACGTCGGCGGCTGAGAGGAAGTGCAGGGCCACAAGAACTCCTTCGTTAGTCGGGCACAGCTAGTAGGAGAGGCAACGCTCAGATGTCCTAACCTTACCGATCAGGATTAGGCTGGTCACATGTTCGATATCGGCGGGGGAGAGCTCTTTGGGCTTGGGGTAATTGCCGTGTTGCTCTTTGGCCCAGATCGACTCCCGAATATGGCGCGTGAGGCGGCATCCTTTTTGCGCAAAGTGCGTGAATTCACCTCGCAGACAACGGCCCAAATCAAAGATGAAACGGGTTCAGATTTGATTCGCGACATTGGTGAAGTGACTCGACAGATTCGTTCTCCACGGCGAGCAATCGTGGATTCGCTTCTTAGCCCCGGTGATTCATCGGGTTCGACTGCATCAGTAATTAAGCCGCACTTTGATCCTGAAACTCCTTGACGATTTACCTGATGATTTTTAACAAAGAGAAAAGGCGATAATGACAACCGAGTTATACGCAGATATCACGCGCGCTCTGAGCGGTGTGAGTGATCCAGAACTTCGCCGACCTCTTACTGAGTTGGACATGGTCGAAAGCGTGGTGGTCGACGAAGCGGGTGTAGCAACCATTGGGATTCGCCTCACGATTTCTGGATGTCCGATGAAGGATCGACTTACGGCTGATGTAACTGCAGCAGTAGCTCCTCTTGCTGGAATCTCCAAAGTCAATCTCACGTTCACTGTTATGAATGATGAGCAACGGGCCAAAGTAAAATCTCTCTTGCGAGGCGGTGCTGAAGAACGGTTCATTCCATTCGCAGCGCCAGGTTCGCTCACCAAAGTCATTGGTATTGCCTCAGGTAAAGGTGGAGTGGGCAAGTCATCACTCACGGCAAATCTCGCAGTGGCGATGGTGGAACAGGGACAGCGTGTGGGCATCCTCGATGCTGATGTCTACGGTCACTCCATTCCTCGCATTCTTGGGCTGATGGGCCAACGCCCCACAGCGATCGATCAAACCTTTATTCCACTGGAAGCATTCGGTGTGAAATGTGTGTCGATGGAAATGTTTAAGCCTGACCGCAAAGATCCGGTGGCCTATCGTGGGCCGCTCCTTCACCGAGTGCTCGAACAGTTGCTAGCAGATGCATATTGGGGAGATTTGGATGTGCTCTTACTTGATTTGCCCCCTGGAACGGGCGATCTGGCAATTTCCTTAGGTCAAATGATTCCAAACTCTGAGCTGATTGTGGTGACTACTCCACAAATTGCGGCTGCCGAGGTTGCTGAGCGCGCAGGGCGAATTGGCCATCAACTTAAGCAACGCATCAGCGGCGTCATTGAGAATATGTCATCTTTTCCGTGCCCCCATTGTGGAGATCCCATTGATCTCTTCGGCACTGGAGGTGGTGAGGCGACCGCGATCGCACTCGCTCAGCTCACCGGTACTGATGTTCCTTTGATGGCAAAGATTCCTTTTGACGTGAAGCTTCGCGAGGGCGGGGATAAGAGTCTGCCGTTGGTGCTGAGTGACCCTGATCGCCCCGCATCGCAGGCAATAGTGAAAGCGGCACGCGATATTGCCGGTAAGCCCAGAGGATTGGTGGGGTTGAGTTTAGGAATTTCCAGCAGTCGGTGATTCCCGCTTCTTGATTTCATCTACCAGCTCTTCAAGTAGGTCGCGAAGTTCACTTCTCACGAAGTCACGAGTGGCGACTTCACCCAGTGCGTTGCGAAGCGCAGCTACTTCGCGGGTGAGGTAATCGGTATCGGCCAAGTTACGTTCATCACGGCTACGATCCTCCGCTCCCTGAATACGATCGCGATCTGCTTGGCGATTTTGGGCAAGCAAGATCAACGGCGCAGCGTACGACGCCTGCAAGGAAAGAATGAGTGTGAGGAAGATGAAGGGGAACTCATCGAAGCGTACGCTGTGTGGAGCAAGCGAATTCCACAGCACCCAGAGTGCCACTACAGTTGTCATGTACACCAGGAAGCGTGCAGTTCCCATGAAGCGTGCAAAGCGTTCCGAGATCTGACCAAAAATTTCAGGGTCGTAGGTAGGTCGAAGTGAACGACGCACTTCTACTGGTTGATCGAGCCGTTGTGAGCGAATCATTATTCGCCTCCGTTCGTAGTGCGTGGTTTGTTGCGCCAATCTTCTGGAAGTAAGTGATCGAGCACGTCATCGACGCTCACGGCGCCCAGGAGACGATCGTGCTCATCCACGATAGGCACGGCCACCATGTTGTAGGCCGCCAAGTAGGAAGTCACTTCATTAAGTGATGCCTCGGGGGAGAGCGGTTCAATGTCGGTATCGACTACTGAACCCACGAGAGTCGCGGGTGGTTCGCGGAGTAGCCGTTGGAAGTGTGCAATTCCAATGAATCGACCTGTGGGGGTTTCAACGGGTGGGCGACAGACAAAAACTTGCGATGCCAGTGCGGGTGAAATTTCTGCGCGTCGCAAAGTTGCTAAGGCATCTGCCACCGTGGAATCTGCAGTGAGCACGATGGGTTCGGTGGTCATCATGCCGCCGGCTGAGTAATCCTCGTAGCGCATAAGTCGACGAACATCCTCGGCATCTTCTGGCTCCATGAGGTCAAGGAGGAGTTCGGCCTTCTCGGTGCCTACTTCGCGAAGCAAATCGGCTGCATCATCGGGGTCCATCTCTCCGAGGACGTCGGCTGCGCGCTCGCCTTCGAGTTCAGCCAAGATGGCAACACGATCTTCCTCGCCCATTTCTTCCAATACATCGGCAAGACGCTCATCTTCTAATCCGCGCGCAATTTCAACCCTGCGCTTGAGTGAGATGTCTTGCAAGAAAGTAGCTAAGTCCGCCGCCCGCATTGATGAAATGGTGGCGAGTAAATTATCGACGCCCTGATCTTGCTCAGCGAGTGTGAGTCCAGATACTTCGTTCCAATCAACGGTGAGAGTTGCGCCTCGGCGACGAAGCCCATTCGGCTTGCGCATTACGTGTACGCGGCTGACGAGCCAATCGCGAGTGCGACCTTGCTCCATCGCTACGTCCTCAACGATGACCGCAGATGAATCTTCCAGCAACGTAACAGTACGATCAAGAAGCTCGCTAGTGACGAGTACTTCACTTTGACGTTGCTCAAAGCGGCGCATGTTCAGCAAGCCAGTGATGACAACCGCACCTGGATCGATCGAAGTAACTCGGGTGATGGGAATAAAGATTCGGCGACGCGGGGGTACTTCGGCGACCAATCCAAGTACCCGCGGCGCCTGATTTCCGGTGCGAAGAGTGGCCACGACATCTCGAACCTTGCCGACCTGGTCGCCATTGGGGTCATAGATCGCGGTGCCGGTGAGTCTGGCAATGTAGACGCGCGAACCGAGCGTGCTCATGGCGGACCCCCTCGCGGTCAATCGATCAGGCGAACGAAATAGTGGCTTCTTTCATCAAGTGTGATGGGCCAATCGTAACCGCTTGGCGGGAGTGCGGTCTTCGCATATACCAGGGCTGGGTCTACCGCCGCCTCAGGGGCTGCCTCAGGGGCCGCCTCAGATAGGCTCAAGTGATGAGTAATCAGTCGGCCACTAGCTCCCATGAGCGCAGAAGCCATACAGCTAAGCCGTCATCTGGCAATTTTCTTCGCTTGGCAGTGGGCGTGCTTGGGGTGGGGACCTCGGGTCCTCTCCTCGCCTCCGGCTCGATGCCGGTGGCAATGGTGGCGATGTGGCGAAATCTCATTGGAGCCTTGGTGACCCTGCCCTTTGCCTGGCGCTCCTTCGCTCGGGTACGCACTACGTTGGCGCCCGCTCTCCTTTATCGGGCGCTGCGTTCCTCCGCATTTTCAGGTGTTCTCCTGGGTCTGCACTTCCTCGGTTACTTCTCGGCGATGAGGCTCACGAGTGTGGCTGCCGGCACCGCTCTTGCTGCCACACAACCGATCTTTGCTGCTCTCTGGGCTCGCGTCACTGGGCACCACATTCCATTTCGTTCGTGGCTCGGGATGGTCGCAGCACTTTCTGGTGTGGTGATTATTAGCAACGTCGACGCACATCTTTCATGGCGCACATTCGAAGGAGATCTTGCGGCACTTGGAAGTGGAGCGGCTGCAGCTGCTTATGTTGTGATTAGTAGCAAAGTGCGCGAGTCACTCGATACGTCGCTTCATACTTTTACTTGCTACATATCTTGCGCCCTCACTTCGTTCTTCATTGCAATTGGTCTCAATCAACTTAATTTCTTTTCATTTGAAAACCCAGTAAAAGAGTGGTTGATTTTGGGAGGGCTCGTACTGGGAGCGCAGATACTTGGTCATACGATGCTAAATAAAGTCATAGAGCATGAGTCGCCTACGATTGTTTCTATGGTTGTTCTCTTTGAGGTGCCAGTGGCTTCAATCTTGGCTGCCATGTTTCACGTGGGAAATCGCCCACAGGGCGCACTTATCCCAGGCATTGTGGTCCTGCTTGTAGGTAGCGCGTTTGTGGTCACTCGCGATTAATCGTTAACGCGAGCCCACGGTTTAAGTGCGGATTGAATGTCCTTATTGGGAGTCCAAGAGGTTCCGCGCCGAGCCTTCCAGTAATTTTCGATCTCCGTCATCTTCTTTTTCATGAGGGGATCAGGAGTGAAGGCGCTCGTGGTAGGAGCGCGCAGAATCCATACTTTTCCGCGCTGATCGATGATGGTCGCGGTAGTGGCAAGTCGCGAAATCGAGTAATCGATTCCTTGGATTTCAGACCAGGCAAGCTTTGTATGTCGTACCGAATCGATGACGAGTGACTCGGGGGTGCAAGTGCAGCCCCAGGCAGCTGACCAGAGGTAGAGGCCACCACCTACGAGCACGCCGACGAGGGCGCCAAGTATGCCGACCATCAGAAAGCCGATCACTGCAATCACGAGGCCGGCGAGTGCGAACATAAGCCGCGCTCGCGGAACCATGCGGTATGTACGAATCTCTGATGCCATGGGGGCATCTTGCCAGCAAGTGGACGGGGAAGTGAGAGTATTACCGGGGAGTTTGCAAGAAAGAGCGGAGGTTCAGTTGCGGATCGACTTGCACACGCATAGCAATTCAAGTGATGGCACCGCCTCGCCTACTGAATTGGTGCACGCTGCTGTGGTGGCTCACCTAGACGTGATTGCGCTCACCGACCATGACACCTATGCCGGGTGGGAAGAGGCGGCTCACGCACTTGCAGGGCTCTCGGCCCCGCTGGCGTTGGTTCGAGGGGTAGAAATGTCATGCCGGAGCCACGAAGGCATTTCATTGCACATGCTGGGACTTCTAGTCGACCCGAATCATCTTGAGTTAGCGCAGGCGCTTGAACAATCTCGTGATGACCGTATTCCGCGGATGAAAGCCATCATTAAAAAGATGCAAGATGAAGGTTTCGACATTTCATTTACAGATGTTGAGGCCCAACTTTCAGATGGCGCAACATTGGGGCGGCCGCATTTGGCTGATGCTCTCGTAGCCAAGGGGATCGTGCCTGATCGTGATGTAGCATTTCGAGATTTTCTTCATAACGATTCACGTTTTTATGTGAGCCACTTCGCAAGTGATGCTCTCGATGGCGTCCGGTTAATTAAAGCGGCTGGCGGAGTGGCGATCTTCGCACATCCTGGGGCAGCCAAGCGTGGAAGCGTGGTGAGCCCAGAGTTCATCGCAGAGCTCGCTGATGCCGGACTTGATGCTTTAGAGGTCGACCATCGGGATCACGACGAAAAGACGCGACAGGATTTACGTGCACTCGCTGCAGAACTTGGTCTTTTGACGACTGGATCTAGCGACTTTCATGGGACCGGAAAAATGAATGAACTTGCAGAGAATCTCACGTCGCCTCATGTGTGGGAGCAACTCCGCTCGAGGGCAACCGGCACTCTGGTTATTGGTAATCACTCGTGATGGGTGTGGGAGAGAATGTGCAGCCGGAACTCGATGGAATGCCCACACGGCTCTTCAGTGCAACTCCTACGAGATTAGATATGTGGCTCTCGTGCCCGCGCAAGTATCGAATGAATTATTTGGATTCACCAAAGTTGCCTAAAGGTCCACCGCGAGCAGCCACCACCATGGGCATCGCGGTACACAATGCATTAAAGGATTGGTGGAAGTTGGAATCGGCCGCTCGTACGCCCGATTCAGGTGGCGCACTCGTCCGAGCAAATTGGCGCGATGATGGATTTCGAGATGACGAACAATCTCAAGGTGCGCTGTCGCGAGCTGTCGCATGGGTGCAGGGATATCTCTCAAGGGTTAATCCGGAGTTTGAGCCTCGCGGCGTCGAGCGCACCGTTTCGTTCACCACCGACCATCTCTCGCTTCAAGGCAGGGTTGATCGGATTGATGAGCGAGGCGATGAATTGGTTATCGTGGATTACAAGACGGGACGTCACCCTTTAAACGAGGCTGAGGCAGCTTCGTCTCTTGCGCTGGCAATTTATGCCAGTGGCGCGGAGCGCACGCTTCGCAAAACCTGCGTGCAAGTGGAACTTCATCATCTGCCGACAGGTGAAGTACAAGTTCATCGACATACTCCGGAGAGCCGGACACGTCACATTGCCCGAGCTGACCAGATCGGCATGGAAGCCGCCGCTGCCGAGCGAGAATTTAAGAAAAACCCAGAAGAATTAGATGTGATCTTTCCCCCGACCCCCTCTTCGCTCTGCGGATATTGCGACTTTGCGCAACACTGTGATGCATTCACCGGAGCGCCTGCGCTCCCGTGGGCAGGAATTGATCTCACCGATTAAGGGAGGGGCGCATGGATACCGATCTCGGTCTCTTTGGTCCCGATTCGATCACCTGGCGGTTGCACGCTGATCCATCTATGGCTGTGGCGGGTGTGCGAGCACTCCTTCAACAAGCGCTTCATCCCATAGCGATGGCCGGCGTCGCAGGTCACTCGAATTTTCGCGAAGATGCGTGGGGAAGACTCAGTCGCACTGCTGAATACGTCGGCATCGTCACGTATGGCACCACTGCCGAGGCAAAAGATGCATCAAAGCGCGTGCGTGCGGTTCATAAGAAGTTGAAGTTGGACGATCCCCATCTACTCCGCTGGGTTCATGTCAGCATGGTGGATTCATTTCTCGATGTAGCAAAGCGTTCAGGCATGGCTTTGAGTGACGATGATGCCGATCGTTATCTCACAGAGATGCAGGAATTTGCCAGACAAGTGGGAATTGCTTCAGACATTCCAGCGAATCGAGCAGAGATTGCCCAATATTTAAAAGATATTTCTCCAGAACTTATCGCCAGCGATGAAGCACGCGAGGGTGCACGGTTCATCGCGATCCCGCCAATGCCTGATTGGGTGCGATACGGCACACCTGCGCAAGGCGCTTGGGCTGGGATCGCGCTCCTCGCAGCACAGTCCATGCCTACATGGGCAAATAAACTTTATGGATTTCCGGTGATTCCTACATTGATAACAGATACTGCGTTGCGCGCATTCCGATTGGCACTGATGGCTATTCCTGGAAGTGTGCGCGAAGGTCCACACGTCCGAGCCGCCAGAGAAAGAGTGAGCGCAGCCGGTTAAAAGTTACTCTCCGGCAGAACTACGAGTGCGCTTGCGCTCGCGATCCTTGCGGGGAGCTGCCGCACTTGGTGCGGATACCTTTACGTGCTCTGGCTTCTTAGGCGAGTTCTTGCGATCGTTTACGCGACCGTCTGGCGCCTTGGGAGCACGCTTGGGTTTGAGATCGATATCTTCAATCTCTTCTGCCGCAAGACCCGCTTTTGCGCGTTGCGCGCGGGGGAGTACGCCAGTGATTGCTGGAGCAATCTTGAGATCGGTAAAGAGCCACTCCGAAGAGGAATAAGTCTCTTTAGGGTCTGCCATGTCGAGTTTGAGAGCCGTATTGATCATGTTCCAACGGGCTAGTTCATCCCAGTCGACGAAGGTAATGGCAATGCCACCAGCACCAGCGCGGCCGGTACGACCGATGCGGTGCAAGTAAACCTTCTCGTCATCCGGGCATTGGTAGTTAATGACGTGAGTAACACCTTCGACATCGATACCTCGCGCAGCTACATCGGTGGCTACCAAAATATCGATCTTTCCGTTTCGGAAAGCTCGAAGTGCTTGTTCGCGAGCGCCTTGACCAAGATCGCCATGCACCGCACCGGAGGCAAAGCCGCGATCAGCTAACTCATCTGAGACTTTCGCAGCAGTGCGTTTGGTGCGACAGAAGACCACGGTTGCTCCGCGGCCTTCGGCTTGCAGAATGCGCGCAAGCATTTCGATCTTGTCCATTGCGTGAGCGCGATATGCGAATTGTTCTACGCCTTCAACTGTGGAGCCGCCTTCTTCAGCGACTCGAATGTGTGTGGGTTGATCCATAAATTTGCGAGCAAGAGTGATGATCTCGCCGGGCATGGTTGCGGAGAAGAGCATTGTTTGGCGTGCTTCTGGAATGAGGCGAAGGATTGCTTCGATATCTGGCAAGAAGCCAAGATCGAGCATTTCGTCTGCTTCATCGAGAACCAGAATTCGTACTTCATTTAATTTGAGATGTCCCTGGCGGGCAAGATCAAGCAGGCGACCAGGAGTTCCGACCACTACGTCGATGCCCTTGTTGAGCGCATCGAGTTGTGGCTCAAAGGCCCGACCACCGTAGAGCGCAAGGACCCGGATGTTTCTGATGCGGCCGGCAACCAGGAGGTCTTCCGCGACCTGGACGCAGAGTTCTCGCGTGGGCACGACCACCAGGGCTTGTGCTTTCCCAGTGGATCCTTCGCTTTTGGAGAGCACGCGATCGATGATGGGAATGCCAAATCCGAGGGTCTTACCGGTACCTGTCTTCGCCTGGCCGATGAGGTCATTGCCGCTTAATGCCAGCGGGAGAACCATCTCTTGGATTGCAAACGGGGCGGTGATGCCGATGGGCGCTAGCGCCTCAATGGTCTCAGGGCGCACGCCTAGCTCAATAAACGACGCCACCAGACTCCTTTCAAGGTTTGGCTCATCGTAGCCTTCTTTGGCAGAGTTCCTTCCGTGAGTACTTCTCTGGAGGCTAATGCCCCGACTCTTGACCGCCGGATCGTGGAATTGAGCGCGGCTGTTGCATATGGGGAGTTGGCTGGATTCTTTCGAATGAGCAGTGATGCTCAACTCGCTCCCTCGATCAGTGACTCAGCCAGTTTGGCCCGCTTAGCCAATATCGAGTTCAACCATTACTTCGTACTGGCTGATTTCTTGGCAGGTCACGGTGTTGATGTCGAGCATGAGATGGGCAAATTCGTGCCCGCTTTTGAAGCCTTTCACGAACGGACTACGCCCGCTGATTGGTATGAATGTTTAGTAAAGGCATATGTGGGAGATTCAATTGCGGTGGATTTCTACCGTGAGATCGCCGGTTCACTCGATCCGGAATTGCAGCAGATCATTTTGCAAGTTGCTAACTCTGATGAACATATGGACTTTCTTATCACCACATTGGGCGCAGCGATCTTTGATGATCCCAAATTAGCCGGACGACTTGCACTCTGGGCTCGTCGCTTGGTGGGGGAGGCGATGGCACAAGCGCAGGCGCTCGCTGTTGAGCATCAAGGACTCTTTGATTTATTCGCCACCATGGACATTGCGCGCGTCTTTAAGAAACTTACTGAGAATCACACGCATCGCATGCAACGCCTCGGTCTGGCACCTTAACTAGCGGCAAAGCCCACTTTTCTCTCATTTGGAATACCTAGTTCAACGTATGCAAGCTTTTCAATGGGGACCATCACAATGCGACCTTTATCGTCAGCAAGTTTTAAAGTACCGCCGTCTTTCAAAGCAGCGGCCACAATTTTTTCTATTTCTGCTCCGGATTGACTGCTTTCAAGCAGGATTTCTCGATTGGTCTGTGAGACACCGATCTTTACTTCCATAGCACTTCTCCTTTGTCGCTTCCGCAGTCAGCCAAAACTTACTCTAGTGCGCCCGGTTCTATGGGGAAACTTGAAATCCCGCGCCACTGCAACTGGGCAACAAACTCTGCAGCCTTTTCTAGTGGGAGGCGGCCATCGCGATTGAGCCAATAGCGAGCGGTCACTTGCGCCGTTGCGATCAGGCCAATGCCGAGCATCATTGCGGATTCTTCCGGAAGGCCAGTATCGACGGCGATCACCGCGCTTACCGCTCGCGCGCATTCGTAGGTCATTCGATTGAGACGCTCTTGCACTTGTGGTTCGGCAAGTGCGTCACTTTCAAAGAGCAATCGGAAAGCTTCGCTCTCGCTATCAATAAAGCGGAAATAAGCCTCGGTAGTGGCGTGCACGCGATCAACGTTTTCCTTCTTCGAAGCAATCGCTTTTTGCACTTCGTAAACCAATGAATCGATATGTAAGTCGAGCACGGCCAGATAGAGATCCAATTTGCTGGGGAAGTGCTGGTAAAGGACGGGCTTGCTGACGCCCGCGCGTTCAGCAATGTCATCCATACCCGCCGTGTGATATCCGGAGGTGCTGAAGATTTCCAAGGCGGCGGTGAGGAGTTGGGCACGCCGTTCATCGCGTGGCAGGCGAGTCATGGATTGATCGTACTGGGAGTTCGCACCCCTGATCGAGGCCACCCCTGAGGCTCAGACCATGACAGGATCGCGCTGGGATTGGCGGGAATAGATCAACCTTTGGCAGGGTTAGCCCTAGAGCGATTCGCTTTGAGGTCTATCAAGGAGTACATGTGACGAGCACCCTTCCACCTCTGGTGGCACCGGCCGAGGTGCTGACAGTTGATGAGGTCCGCCGCTACAGCCGCCACTTGATCATTCCTGATGTCGGTATGACCGGCCAGAAGCGCCTCAAGAATGCCAAAGTTCTCTGCGTGGGTGCTGGAGGTCTTGGCTCTCCTGCGCTCATGTATCTCGCAGCTGCTGGAGTGGGCACATTAGGAATTGTGGAATTCGATACGGTCGATGAATCAAACTTGCAGCGACAAATTATTCACGGGCAGAGCGATATCGGAAAGAGTAAAGCCGAAAGCGCTCGAAACCGTGTAAAAGAAATTAACCGTTACGTAAACGTAATCAGCCATGAGACTGGAATTGATAATTCCAACGTGATGGAGATGTTTTCGCAGTATGACTTGATCGTTGATGGCACAGATAACTTTGCCACCCGTTACCTCGTTAACGATGCATGTGTGCTACTCAATAAGCCTTACGTGTGGGGCTCTATCTATCGCTTCGACGGACAAGCGAGCGTTTTCTGGAGTGAGTACGGCCCCTGCTATCGCTGCCTCTATCCAGAGCCACCACCACCCGGCATGGTGCCTAGCTGCGCTGAAGGCGGCGTACTGGGTGTGCTCTGCGCGAGTATTGGTTCGATTCAAGTGACTGAGGCCATCAAAGTGATTACTGGTATCGGTGAGCCACTAGTGGGTCGACTGATGGTTTATGACGCACTCGAGATGAGTTACCGCGCAATTAAGGTTCGTAAAGATCCAGATTGCCCGATCTGCAGCAAGAATCCTCAGCAGACTGATTTACTCGAAGATTATGAAGCATTCTGTGGTGCGCTCTCCGAAGGAGCGAGCGCCGCAGTGGTCGACTCGACTATTTCGGTGAACGACCTGAAGGGCCGCATGGATCGCGGCGAGGACTTCATGCTCATCGACGTGCGTGAGATTAACGAGTGGGAGATCGTGAAGATCCCTGGTGCGACGCTCATTCCCAAGCAGGAGTTCCTCGATGGCTCTATCTTGGAGAAGTTGCCGCACGATAAGCAGATCATCTTGCATTGTAAGAGCGGTGCCCGAAGCGCTGAGTGTTTGGCGGTCATCAAGGACGCTGGCTTTAAAGATGCGGTGCACGTGGGTGGTGGTGTGCTCGCCTGGGTGCACTCGATCGATCCATCGCTACCTATTTACTAAGTTTCCCACGTGTAACTTCTGCAATAGCCGGCTTTCTCTGGCACCATGTTGGCATGTCTGAAACTACTGAAGGTCCTACAAAAGTAACTTTAATTCCCGATGGTCCCTTAATGGTGACCGGTGAAGTGGAAATCTGCGACAACGATGGAAACGTCTTGCGCACTGCATCCAAGATTTCGCTCTGCCGTTGCGGCCACTCCGAGATCAAGCCATATTGCGACGGGTCGCATAAGCGAAATAACTTTAAGTCTTAAACTCTGACTGAATCTCCGCTGCCAAGGCTTCACAACCCGCAGATTGGATACTACGATCACAAGCGTGATCAAAGCTAAGTCTTCGCTCTTTGCGTTGGGATCTGCACTCCTATTGGTGGTTTCTTCCTTTTTGTTGAATGGTTGTTCCAGCAGCGATAATGGGAGCGCAGCAAATGCGGTGCAGGAAAATAGTGGATCGAATTCGGGAAAGAAGAGTGACGATCTCGAGGAGAAGTGGATTGCTGCCTGCGAAAAAGATTATCAATCTTCGGAGTGTTATAAGGCTAATGAGGCTGATCTAATCGAAGAAGATTTTTTTTCCTTATTCACTAGGATCGATCCGTATGCAAATCCAGAGAAAAGTGCTGAATGCACTACAGATCCAAAAGGTGTTTCTTGCCAGGCGACAAGGTTACTGAGCGATGCGTATCCCAAAGATTTAATATGCCAAAAGGTCCCTGGAATTGGTCCAAGTTTTTACTGTCTTGCAGAAGTTGTTATCAAGAATATTTCTAAAAATCCCGTCGATGATTATTTTACGGCTACATTGACTGATGACGAAGGTACGGTTTTCGCAAATGATGTGGAAGGAACTTTGACCACGGGGTATGTCGACACGGAATATACAAAAAATACAAAAATAGAGCTGAATCCGGGACAGATAAAAATTGTGCATTGGGGCTTCTCAATTCCTGACATAAACCGAGTTTTTCGATCAATAAGCGTGGTATCTCGTGGAGACGTCCTCGCAAACGGAGTTCCACTCTGCAAGAAGAATAGCGGGGATCAATTAAAGTTGAATGAAGGTGACGAGATAGCTATTTATGAAGATGCGAGTTTGCTAAATTCTTGTAAATTTGTACATGGAAAGAATTATTCAGCCGAATTTAAAAACAGATTATCTGGATCCTAATTATATAAGGGCTTAAGCGCGAGCTCTTCCGTACACGGTTACGGCTGCAGGTAGCGAGCGAAGCTTGAGTTCTTTGCTACGTCCAAGCGGTTCTCCATCGAGTTGAATCGGTAACGCTCGATCGGCACGCAAGGTGATATGCGATAAGTCGTGACGCTGCACGGAAGCGCGCGGAGTGAGCCCCATTGATAACGCAATCGTTGCTGGAATAAGCCGGGCAAGTCGAATATCTCTTAAGCCCATGAGATCAAGACCCGTGGCAAAGCTTGCGCGGGGAGTGGGGTGGATGGCTTGATTTCCCTTATAGGTGTACGGATCCGTATTGGCGACGAGTGCCAAACCAAGTCGGAGAGACTCTTCCACGTAAAGAAGTGGAGCATGTTCTTCAACGATCAAAGTGCGAGAAAC
>JBAXIG010000004.1:0-43865 GCA_037138535.1 Actinomycetes bacterium | reverse complement strand
TCGTCGCCACCCACACTTGCTTGCCGCGCGTACAACAAAAGCAACTGCCCTTGGTGGAGGCAAAGAGCGCCTCGTTCCTATCGGCGCACCAGCTTTATCTGCCATCGAGGCCTATCAGGTGCGTGTTCGGGCGCCGCTGGCGGGTAAGAGTAGGGCGCTCTTTTTGAACGGGCGTGGAGGTCGACTCTCCAGGCAAGGCGCTTGGCTGCTGATTGGGGCAGCTGCTGAAGGCGCCGGGTTAGGGGAGCGGGTCACTCCACATGCCCTCCGACACTCCTTTGCCACCCATCTTCTTGAAGGCGGGGCGGACATCAGATCGGTTCAGGAATTGCTCGGGCACGCTTCTGTGGCCACCACCCAGATCTACACACTTGTCACCATTGATCGTCTCCGAGATGCCTATTTTGAAGCGCACCCCAGAGCGCGTTCGAGAGGGTAAATCTCCCTCCGATCTTGCGCATCCCACCGCCGCGCTCTAGGGTAGCGATAAATCGGAAAAGCATCAGAGCAATTGAAGGGTTTATCCTCAAATGGCTAAGTCGACAAATCATTACAAAAACGTGCCCACGACTTCCTCTATCTTCGGTAAGAAGCCCAGGGCGGTGACAGAACCCACTGCCTTGGATGTCCACGGTCCCGCGCGAATTATCGCGATCGTGAACCAAAAGGGCGGAGTAGGTAAGACCACCTCGACCATCAATCTGGGGGCGAGCCTGGCTGAGGTCGGGCGTCGTGTGCTCGTCGTCGATCTGGACCCTCAAGGGGCCCTCTCGGTGGGTCTAGGCGTCCCGCTCCATGAACTGGAGACCACCATCTTCGACCTCATGCTCAATCCTGAGGCGCCATACAGCGAGGCGCTGATCAAAACCTCAGTTCCTGGATTGGATCTCATACCGAGCAATCAGGACCTGAGTGGGGCTGACCTCAAGCTCGCGGACGTTATTGGTCGTGAGCAGATCCTCAAAGAGGTACTGGCCCAAGCTGTGGGGGATTATGACTTCATCCTTATCGACTGCCAACCGACCCTTGGTCTCCTTACGGTCAACGCCCTGACGGCCGCCAACTCTGTCATCGTGCCCCTGCAATGCGAGCACTTCGCCCTACGAGGTGTAGCACATCTACATCAGATTATAGAAAAAGCACAGCAAAGACTTAACCCTCAACTTGAGATTGAGGGTATTCTAGCGACAATGTACGATTCAAGAACCCTTCATAGCAAAGAAGTGCTCAGCCGCATCTGCGAAGCCTTTCCAAATGGGGTATTTGAAACCGTTATCGCGCGAACTGTCCGTTTCCCGGACACCACAGTCGCGGGGGAGCCAATTACCACCTTTGCCCCGAGTTCAGACGGGGCTTACGCATACAGGCGTCTAGCCCGTGAATTAATCGAGAAAGGAGCGCTCTCATGAGTCGTCGCGCCACCCTCCCAGGAGCTGAAGAGCTCTTCCGTACGACCACATCTCCAGTCACCGCCACCACTCCCACGCTCACTGCGCTGCCCTCCCCAGGTGAAAATTCGCAGGTGTTGAGCGAAGAGAGCCCGAGCAAGGGAGTCCGTAGCACTAGCCGGCGACGCATTACCACCGCCGAACGTGGCCCCTCGGGCCGTGAACGCCACGAGGAGAAGATCACCGTCTACCTCTCTCCTGACGAGCTCTTCGACCTCGAGCAGGCCCGGCTCTTGCTCAGGGGGGAGCACGGATTGGCAGTGGATCGCGGTCGCATCGTGCGTGAGGCGCTCTCTCTTATCATCGCCGATCTGGAATCTAAGGGAGAGTCTTCGATCCTCGTAAGACGTTTGCGCGGCCGCTGAGAGGCGCTCCTGCTGGGATGCATGGCCCCGAGAGGCACCGAGTGCGATCAGCAAGCGGTACCTTTGAGCGGTGATTGAGACGAGTGAGACCGGCAAGGTACCTGGCTTTGCCGTGCAATTGGAGAATTTTGAAGGTCCGTTTGATCTCCTCCTGCAACTCATCGCAAAGCATCGGCTTGATGTCACCGAAGTCGCGCTGAGCCAAGTCACTGATGATTTCATCTCACACATTCGCTCCATGGGTGACGGGTGGGATTTGGGGCATGCCACGGAGTTTCTTGTGGTTGCCGCAACTCTGCTCGACCTCAAAGCTGCTCGCCTCCTACCTTCAGGCGAAGTAGAAGATGAAGGCGACTTAGCGTTACTTGAAGCACGCGACATTCTCTTTGCACGCTTACTGCAATATCGTGCGTACAAAGAAGTGGCTGCAATATTTTCCCAACGGTATGCAGACGAGGCACATAAATTTCCAAGAATGGTTTCACTGGAATCTGCGTACGCATCACTTCTCCCGGAAGTGCTCATCGGCATCGGACCAGATCGATTTGCATCTCTTGCACATCGAATTCTTTCACCCAAAACAGAACAGTTTGTGTCAACATCGCATCTACACGATCCTGCGGTTAACGTTCGTGAGCAAGCCACCGTAATTTTAGAAAAAATAAGGAGTTTACGCTCCGTTTCTTTCCGTTCGCTCATTAGCGATGCTCCTAACATGAACACCATTGTGGCGCGTTTTCTAGCTCTTTTGGAACTCTATCGAGAGGGTGTCTTGCATTTTGATCAAGTCACTCCATTAGGGGAATTGCACATCAAATGGGTCGGTGCTGAAGATGCCGAGATAAATCTTACGGATGAGTTCGATATCGAAGTAGAAGAGGACAATGATGAGTGATCTAAACGTTGAAAGCGCTCTAGAAGCAATTCTTATGGTTGTTGATGAGCCGGTATCTTCAGTTTTATTAGCGCAAGTTCTCGAGACTCCAACGGAGCAGATTGTTGCAGCGCTAGAGAAGCTCTCCGCTGAGTACAACAACCAATCTCGAGGTTTTGAATTGCGAGAAGTGGCTGGTGGATGGAGGTTCTATACGCGTGCGGAGTGGGCTCCATTCGTCGAAAAATTTGTTCTTGACGGACAGCAAGCTCGTCTCACACAGGCCGCGTTGGAGACGCTTTCCGTGGTGGCCTATCGCCAACCAGTGAGTAGGGCCCGAATCTCAGCAGTCCGTGGCGTCAATGTCGATGCAGTGATGAAAACCTTGGTGAGCCGTGGCCTAGTTGAGGAAGCGGGCACCGAATATGAGAGTGGTGCCATCCTCTATCGAACTACGTCATACTTCTTAGAGCGTCTGGGACTCAGATCGATTGAAGAACTCCCCGCGTTAGCACCGTTTCTACCCGATGTTGATGTCATTGATGATCTCTTTGACTCATTCTCAAGTTGAGATAGAGAGACTATGGAGATCCGCTTACAGAAAGTTCTGGCTTCCGCGGGTGTGGCTTCCCGGCGTGCCAGCGAAGAGCTCATCGCCGCAGGTCGGGTGCGTGTCAACGGCCGCACGGTGAAGGAATTAGGCACCCGAGTCGACCCTGATACGGCAGTTATTGAAGTAGACGGCGAGGCTATCTCAACATTTGTCCCGAAAGTCCACCTAGCCATGCATAAGCCAGAGGGGGTGCTCTCAGCAATGTCTGATAGCGAAGGCCGCCCGCACCTGGGGGATTACCTCGCTACCCGCTCAGACCGCCTCTTCCATGTGGGGAGGCTTGATGTGGAGACGGAGGGCCTGATCTTGCTTACTAACGATGGCGAGCTCGCCAATCGCCTTGCCCACCCCCGCTATGGGATACGCAAGAAGTACCTCGTCTGGGTTGATGGCGCCCTCCCGAAGGATGCCAAGGCCCGGCTCTCTGCGGGCATTGAGCTTGAAGACGGACTAGCCCGGGTAGACGCCTTTGAGGTGGTGGAGAAGGACCGGACTCGTTCACTGGTGGAACTAGAGATCCATGAAGGTCGTAATCGAATCGTCCGTCGGATTTTCGACGCTCTCGGCACCCCCGTTGAACGCCTCGTGAGAACCCAGGTGGGACCCGTCCAGCTAGGCGAATTGCGCTCCGGACGGACCCGAGTTTTGACCACTGTTGAGGTACGCAAATTGATGGAGCTGGTAGATCTTTAAAGGTAGATCCATAAGTTTCTAACTATATCAATAGACATCTCATTAAACCGTTATAAGTATATATCGATATTTTAATCTCAGCAGTTTTTATCTTTTAGGAATTTATCGACTTTGTAAGCGTGTTTGAGAGTATTCAATGACTCTATGTCGACAATCAATTTTCTGAGGACTCTCACAATAATATCTATATATTAATTTATATATATAACTTTTAAAGGTCTTATAAATACCAGATATTGGATGGCCGATCAGTTACCCTTGGCACATGTACGCAATAAGAGGCGCAACTCAGCTGACGGAGGACTCCAAAGAGGCCATTCGCGATGGCGTCGTGGAGTTGCTCAGCGAGGTAATGCGGGCAAATCAAATCGAGCCAGCTGACATCGTCTCTGTGCTCTTTACCGCCACCCCCGATCTCACGTCTGATTTTCCGGCGGCCGCCGCCCGCACTATCGGCTTCGGATCTACCCCGTTGATCTGTGCATCTGAAATAGCCGTTCCAGGGGCGCTGCCGAGGGCCGTCCGAGTCATGCTGCACGTTCATGGCCGCTCCTCCGACGTACACCACATTTACTTGCATGGGGCAGCCGCGCTCAGACAAGATCTTGCGCAATGAAAGTTGTCATCGCAGGGGCAGGCTTCATGGGAACTTCGTTAGGGATGGCGATCACACGAGCCGGGGGAGCTGTGCGCTTCATAGACCTCAATATGGAGCACGCAGAATTAGCGAGCGCGCGAGTTGGCAGCAGCTTTGAAGGTCAAGGAGACCTCTTTGTAGCGGCGGTGCCCACCACTTTTGTCGGAAAGGTCATTTCTGAGGCATATAACAGTAACCTCGCCTTGAATTTTACAGATATGGGATCAACAAAGACCAATGTTCAACTAGAGGTTTCATCTTTTGGTGTGGGTGAGCACTTTTGTGGTGGTCATCCCATGGCCGGTAGTGAAAGAAGCGGTCCCACAGGGGCTCGTTCAGACCTCTTCGAGGGTCGCCCCTGGGTAATCACCCCATCCAGCATTACAAGTGGCCAGAGCCTCTCCGCGGTGCGAGATTTAGTCGATCTGGTGGGCGCGCTCCCGGTGGAGCTCACCCCTGAAGGGCATGACCGCGCGGTCGCTGAGGTAAGCCATGGACCACAAGTGCTCGCGACACTCCTGGCCAGCGCTTTGAATCAGGTAGACGTCTCCCACCTTGCTATCGCTGGCCAAGGTCTCCGAGACACCACCCGCATAGCGGGATCGAGCCCAGAGGTCTGGGCTTCGATACTGAGTACGAATGGTGCGGTCGTCGCCAGTTTTCTGCAACCCATCGCCGAAGAGTTGGCACTCATCATTGCCTCTTTGAAAGCCGGTGACTCTCAAGCCCTCCGAGTCTTCATTGCTCGCGGCAATGCGGGTCGGGATCTCATTCCAGGAAAGCACGGACTATCGAGTCGAGAATATGACCAGATCTCCGTGGTGCTACCTGATAAACCTGGGCAGTTGGCTCTGCTCTTTGACATCTTTAGTGAGCTTCAGGTCAATGTGGAGGACATTGCAATGGAACACTCCCCAGGCCTTCCGGCAGGCTTACTCCAGCTCTCGCTGCAGGTGGGGCGTGGTGAAAAAACGGTGCAGGAACTCATCGGGCGTGGATGGCGGGCATTCACCCTCTCAGGATGATTCATCGTTAGATGGTCATATTTATTTATCGACAAATACGAGTGCAATATCCCGATAGAGTGGGGTAATGCTTCGAATCCTTGCTATTGATGGTCCCAGCGGATCGGGCAAATCATCTCTCGCTCGAGCGCTCGCTACGCACTTTGACATGCGCTACTTGGACACCGGGGCCCTCTACAGAACCATTACCCTTGCCGCCATCAAACTCGACTTACTTGCCGGCAGTGATGAAGCCATTGTCGACGCCTTGCCAGGAATCACCGTGACTTTCGAGGCGAATCCAGACCAACCTCGGGCTTTACTCAATGGGCAAGATGTTTCTGAAGCGATTCGCACCCCTGAGGTCACCGCGTCAGTCAGTCGAATTGCTGCCATTCCGGGGGTACGCCAATACCTGCTCCGAGTGCAACGGGAATTCCTTTTAGCTGGCTCTCTAGCCATCGAAGGGCGCGATATCGGCACCGTGGTGGCGCCAAATGCAGATTTGAAAATTTTTCTTACTGCCGACCTCGACGCGCGCGCCGCACGTCGGCTTGCGCAGGGCGAAGCGGGGGAGGGAGACGTCGCCTCTGAGTTGTCAGCCCGCGATCATGTTGACACGACACGTGCATCGTCACCGCTGGCGAAGAGTGAAGACGCTATTGAAATCGATGCCACATTTCTTACTCTTGCTGAAGTCATTGATATTGCTAGTGATCTCATGGTGGGAGCTGGTTTTACAGATGACGAGGATGATGAGTTCGTTTTACCTGAAGAGATTGTCACTGAAGAGCAACAAATCTTCCTGCCTGTCGTGGCCATATTAGGTCGACCAAACGTGGGCAAGTCCACTTTGGTAAATCGCATCCTTGGACGTCGAGAAGCCGTCGTCGAAGATCAACCGGGAGTGACTCGGGATCGCGTCATGCATGACGCTGATTGGAATGGTCGTCGTTTCAGAATCATTGACACTGGCGGTTGGGAACCAAAGGGCGTGGGTATCGCCATCAAGGTAACTCGACAATCAGAGGCTGCGCTCGCCCATTGCGACGTTGCAATATTTGTTGTTGATTCCCATGTGGGTGCTCTTGATGAAGACGAAGCCATCGTGCGATTACTTCGCAAAAGTGGAAAGCCTGTCATTCTTGCCGCCAACAAAGTTGATGGCATGCGCGATGAAGCAGATGCGCATGCATTATGGAATTTGGGTCTAGGGGAACCGTATTTTGTCTCCGCCTTGCATGGTCGCGGTTCTGGTGACCTCCTTGATGAGGTAGTCAAGGTACTTCCCAAGGACGGCACCTCACCAGAAGTGACCAACGTGCGTCGAGTCGCTCTCGTCGGACGACAAAATGTTGGCAAGTCGAGCATGCTTAATCGACTAGCGGGAACCGAGCGCGTTGTCGTGGATGAGATTGCTGGAACCACGAGAGATCCAGTCGATGAAATAATTGAATTAGCGGGAAAGTCTTGGCGCTTTATTGATACAGCGGGAATCAGACGGCGCCCGAATCAAGCAGACGGTGCGGACTTCTATGCCGCGCTACGCACTCAAGTGGCAATCGAACGCGCTGAACTAGCCATCGCGATGATCGACGCTTCTGAACCCCTCACAGAGCAAGACCTTCGAATATTTTCCCTTATCGAAGAAAGTGGCCGCGCACTCGTCTTGGCATTTAATAAATGGGACTTAGTGGACGACGATCGTCGTCGTGAGTTGGAGCGCCAGATAGATCGAGAATTAGTCCAGTTCGGCTGGGCTGAACGAGTCAACATTTCTGCTAAGACGGGCTGGCATAAGGATCGACTTGCTCCGGCAATTCAACGCGCGTTAGCAAGTTGGGATGCTCGCATTCCCACCGGTCGGCTCAATTCATTCCTTGGTCAATTGATCTCCGCCACACCACCTCCAGTGCGCGGCGGCAAGCAGCCGCGAGTTCTCTTTGCCACCCAAGTTGCCGCTCGTCCTCCTAGATTTGTGATTTTTGCGTCTGGGTTCCTCGAGGCCGGTTACCGCAGATTTATTGAACGACGCCTTCGTGAGGAATTTGAATTCACCGGCTCACCGATTGAAATCTCGGTCAAAGTGCGAGAACGTACCCGCTAGGCTTTCGTCTTACGGGACGTGGCGCAGCTTGGTAGCGCACCAGACTGGGGGTCTGGGGGTCGCAGGTTCAAATCCTGTCGTCCCGACGTGATGACGATCCCGAATGCCCTCTCAGCGCTACGGTTATTTGGCGTACCGCTCTTCCTCATTCTTATTCTCGACGGCTCACACGATGGCTGGGCAATATTCCTACTCTTCCTTGCAGGGCTCACAGACTTCCTGGATGGCTATATTGCACGCCGATTTAACCAACAATCGCGACTAGGAGAGTTACTCGATCCACTCGCCGATCGACTCTACATTTTGGCAACGCTCATTGGACTCACCTATCGAGAGATCATTCCCGTATTTCTTATCATTACCTTGGTTGCAAGAGATCTCATTTTGGCAATTCAAATTGCATGGTTACGAAGAAAGGGATTTCCGCCCATTCCCGTCATCTTTCTTGGTAAAGCCGCCACTATGAATTTGCTTTATGCATTTCCTCTTTTGCTTTGGGCTTCTGGAGTAGAGATCACATGGCTCACTGGTGGGGCATGGGCCTTTGCAATTTGGGGGAGTACTCTCTACGTGATCACTGGCCTCTTGTATTTAATTCATGGATTCAAGGTAGGCGTTTCTCGTGCCACTTGACGATGTTCATTCAATCCTTGAAGAGATCACGTCAAATGCAATGGAACCCGATTATCGAAACCATCGCCCTCGTCGCGTCGCCATCTCCACCCGCCACCGCATCATCGCCGCCACTGGACTAGTTGTCGTAGCCTTCTTGGTGACCAGCACTATCCAGATTGGTGTGAAAAACCGTGCTCGACAAACGGATGTGGTTAAATCTACTAAGGTTGGGCTTATCGATCAGATTCAACGAGCGGACGATCGGCGCGGGACTCTACTTGTCGAGGTAAGCGCTATGAGTGTGGCAATTGATCTTCTGCAACGTCGCAATCTGCAATTATCCACGCAGGGTGTGGAGCTCGCTAAGAAGATCGACAATGCGCTCACCTACTCTGGAGATCGGGCTGTGGTTGGAGAAGGCGTCATGATTCGTCTCGACGCAAAATCTACCAAGAACCCAGTGCTTGATGTGGACCTCCAAGCAATCACTAACGGACTCTGGGGAGCTGGAGCGGAAGCCATCTCAATATCAAGCATTCGTCTTAATGCCCTCTCCGCGATTCGACATGCAGGAGACGCGGTATTGGTTGACTATCGCCCCGTTACTTCACCTTACGAAATTGCTGTTGTAGGGGACTCTTTACGGATTCGAGCAGAACTTAAGAATGGCGAGCTTGCGCGATTGCTTGTCGCGTTGAAGAGAGATTTCGGGATTAGTGCATCAATCACTCCCAAACGATCTGTGTCTATCGCAGGGCACTCAAGCACTTCGCTTCGCTATGCCAGTAGAGTTCCGGCATGATCCCAGTTATCGGTCTGGTTGTCGGCGTATTGGTAGGGCTATTCACCCACCCCTCTGTACCGCTCTGGCTACAGCCCTACTTGCCCATAGCCATTGTGGCCGCTCTTGACGCTGTATTCGGCGGAGTGCGTGCCCTGCTGGAACGTTCTTTTGACGACAAAGTATTTGTCATTTCATTTGGCACCAATGTCGTGATAGCCGGACTCATCGTTTATTTAGGGGATCAACTCGGAGTGGGATCTCAACTCTCCACTGGTGTGGTTGTCGTACTAGGAATACGTATTTTCACCAACGCTGCAGCCATTAGACGCTTCATCTTCCGCGCATGATGCTAAAACGTCCATCCTCCACTCAACTAGTTATTGGGCTGATCTTGGCTGGCTTAGGTTTCGCGTTAGCTACACAGATTGCCTCCAACTCCAGCGCAGGTCTGCAAACTCTTCCACAGTCAGATCTAGTCAGAATCTTGGATGACCTCACATCCAAAAATTCGCGCCTAGAAGCAGAGCGCTCATCGCTCATCGCTCTCAATTCTGAGATCACTCGTGGTGGTGCCTCCTCTCAGACCGCGCTCTCTGCAGCCCAATCCCGAGCAGACGCACTTGAAATCCTCACCGGCCAGGTGCCTGCACACGGACCGGGCATTGTTTTGAATGTATATGCTCCTAAAGAAGCGATTCCTGCTGAACAAGTGGTCGCCGTTATCAATGAATTGCGGGACGCTGGCGCTGAAGTGGTGGAAATCTCCGGTGTAGGAGAAGACGCCAATGTCATCGGTGTTCGGGTTGTGGCAAATACCTACGTTGTTCGCGAACGAATCCCGGCAGTATTTCGAATTGATGGCGTCGTTCTCAAGCCACCATTTACTTTTAGAGCCATCGGTGACGGTCCAACTATCTCTGCTGCTCTTAATATCGCAGGAGGCGTGACCGATCAGTTTCGCCGGTCTGGGTCTCGTGTTGCCCTTAACATTGAGGAAGATCTCACGATAAGAAGTCTCGCCAGACTCACCTCTCCTCGATACGCTCAAGCCAAGTAGAGAAAAGGATTGATATGAGCAATGTTCCCGAAGCTTTCACATTCACATCTGATCACGAGTGGGTCGAAACACGGGGGGAGATTTCCCGTATTGGTATCACTGATTACGCGCAAGCGGCATTGGGTGACATTGTTTACGTGCAGTTGCCACAGGTGGGGGATGCCCTCGAGGCTGGCAAGGTGTGTGGTGAGATTGAATCAACTAAAAGTGTGAGCGATCTCTTTTCACCTGTGACCGGGGTGGTGAGTGCAGTAAATGATCTGCTACTGAATGCTCCGGAGTCACTCAATAGCGACCCGTACGGATCTGGCTGGATTTTTGAAGTAAGTGACGGTGTGGTGGGTACCACGCTGACGGCCAGCGAGTATCGGGCAGCGATTGGCGAATAGCCGAGGCGGTTGACCACCTCCGCAAGCGCTACTAGGGTCATCCTCAACTTGAGGTCAAACCTGTCGTAGCGAGAGTGGGGAGAGCAATGCGTTGCACTACCTGTGGAGTCGAAGAGACCACTCCCTGCACCTGTGCCAATGAGCTCACGACCACGCTGAATTTAAATCGAGCAAACACCCCTACCCCCATGGGTGGCACATTCCATTCTTACGATGAGAATCTCTCGGACGAAGAACGCACAGTCGTGAGAGGCCTTGCTGCGCAGAGCGCGGTTCTCATCATCCAAAGAGGTCCCTCGTCAGGTTCGCGCTTCCTCCTCGATGCAGAGTCAGAGAGTGTAGGCCGTCACCCAGATAGTTCAATTTTCTTGGACGACATCAGTGTGAGCAGAAAGCATGCGATCTTAAATCGCCAGGAGGGTGGATTCTCCATTTCTGATATTGGTTCGCTTAATGGCACCTACGTAAATGGCGAACGTGTCGAAAAGGTAGCTCTGCACTCGGGGGATGAAGTTCGTATTGGTAAGTACCGTTTGATCTACTTCACGGGGGATATGTCATGAGTGTTCCAGCCCGCGCCTATTTGAGCATCGGCGAAGTTCTTTCCAAATTGCGTGGGGATTTTCCCGATGTCACCATCTCCAAAATTCGGTTTCTGGAAACAGAGGGCCTGATAGATCCAGCGCGCACCCCTTCGGGTTACCGCAAATTCACCAATATTGACGTCGAACGTCTTCGTTATGTTCTTGGTGCGCAACGTGACCAATACCTACCATTAAAAGTCATCAAGGATCATCTTGAAGCTCTTGATCGCGGGTTGCAACCACCTGATCTTTCTGGTGGCCCACGGGTACCGCGATTAGCCGCCGTTGATTCAGTTATCGCTCCCGAAGCGTTTGCTGAAAGTAGTGATCTGCGATTAAGTCGCGAAGAGCTCCTAGAATCTAGTGGTATTACGGACGCTCAACTTAAAGAGCTTGAAACCTACGGCTTGGTAGCAATACGTGGGCGTCATTACGACAACGATGCATTAACCATCTCTCGCGTGGTTGCAGCCATGGCTCCTTTCGGTATCGAGCCACGTCACCTGCGCTCGTTTAAGAGCGCGGCAGATCGCGAAGTGGGATTAGTGGAGCAGGTCATCACTCCACTGATGCGCCAAAAGGGGACGGAGTCAAAAGATCGAGCCTTAGAAGTGCAGCGAGAGTTGGCTTCGCTCTCCATTCGATTGCACGCCGCTCTGGTTAAGATGGGCCTCAACCGCATTAGATAGTGGGCTTCTGAGAGCGACAACCGACTCGTGGGGTCGTAAGGTGAGGGCATGAGCGGAATTGCACGCGTAGAGGTCATCGGTGTACGAGTGGAGATGCCGTCAAATCAACCGATTGTGCTCTTGCGAGAGATCGAAGGTGAACGCTACCTGCCGATATGGATAGGTGCCGTAGAAGCCACTGCCATAGCCTTCGCGCAACAGGGAATCCAGCCGCCAAGACCGATGACCCATGACTTGCTCAACACCGTCATGGAGCGCACTGGTCACGCTCTCCAGAGTGTCCTTCTTACTGAAATTAAGGACGGCATCTTTTATGCTGAAATTACCTTGGAAGGGGATTTGCAGATCTCCGCGAGGCCCTCAGACGCGATCGCACTGGCCTTGAGAAATTCGCGCCCTATTTTTGCAAATGTGGAGTTACTCGCTCAGGCCGGAATTGATATTCCCAAGGATGCGGAAGGGGAGGGGGCCCAAGATGAGGCGGTGGAACGCTTCCGTGAATTCCTCGATCAAATCACCCCAGAGGATTTCATTAGTTAAGGCAGAACTCTCAACCTAAGGTTGAGGTTCACAGCGTGTTGGTCGTTGCCGTGAGGCCCACCCCGCTCTATTCTAACTACACCGTTGTTATCCTGACTTCCCCCAGGAGTGAAAATGAACCCTAGCCAGCCGCCCGACCACTCCGAGCTTTCAAACGCGCCCCTTGAGGCGGGCTATCGCGGGAATACCGCGTGTGCGGCCGCTGGAATTACTTATCGTCAGCTCGACTATTGGGCGAGGACCGGCTTAATTGAACCAAGTGTGCGGCCAGCAACCGGATCGGGAAGTGCTCGTCTCTACGGTTTTCGAGACATTTTGGTTCTTAAAATCATCAAACGTCTCTTGGACACTGGTGTTTCCCTGCAAAATATTCGCACCGCTGTCGAACACCTTCGCCTCCGTGGAGTTGCCGATCTGGCGAAAATCACCCTGATGAGCGATGGCGCCACCATCTACGAATGCACGTCAAATGATGAAGTGATCGACATTTTGGCTGGTGGTCAAGGGGTCTTCGGTATCGCCCTGGGACGCGTATGGGCTGAAGTTGAAGGCTCTCTCGCAGCTTTACCCTCGGAGAATCCAGAGGTCCCGAGTGAATTGATCACCAGCGATGAGTTCTCGCTCCGGCGTCGCGCTAAAGGCGCCTAGCCGCCTAGTCATCGAAGTCGCCCGATAAAACAGGCGGGTCTTTCGCATGTCCACCTGCCCAGGTCCTAGGATGAGCGTGCTGTAAAAACTACGCGGGAGAGTGGTGCGCGAGCCACGCGCATGACGCCGAAGGAGCAACCTCCCCGGAACCTCTCAGGCCAACGGACCGTGTAGATCAGGCAACTCTGGAGAAGCAATAGTGGAATGTCACTGTTGCGCCGAAGATGTAATCCGCTCATGGCGGGGATGCTTTCAGGTGCGCTCGGTCTGGTCACTCCAGTCCTAGGGCGAGACAGAGGGGGAGTGATTCGACTTATTAGTCGACCCCTGAGCTGAGGAGCGTCATGAGTAACGCAGGTTCTTACACACATAATTTCGCAAGTCGTCATATCGGTCCAGACGAACAAAGTCGATCGATCATGCTCTCTGCGCTGGGATATCAGAATCTTGAGGAACTCATCTCTGACGTCGTCCCACAATCAATACGTTTAAAAAGTGAGATGGCTCTGGGGGAGGCGCTCACTGAAGTTGATGCTTTAGCCGAGATTCGGGCGCTCGTGAGCGAGAACGAACCGACACGTTCGTTAATCGGCATGGGGTACTACGGAACGCACACACCTGGAGTAATTAAGCGGAATATTTTGGAAAATCCAGCCTGGTACACGGCCTACACCCCTTACCAGCCTGAAATATCCCAGGGACGTTTAGAGGCATTAATTAATTTCCAAACCATGATTGCTGATCTGACCGGAATGAATCTGGCGAATGCTTCGATGCTTGACGAGAGCACCGCAGCTGCCGAGGCGATGACTCTCGCATTACGTTCTTACAAGGGCAGTAGTCGCACCTTCTTGATCGATGCCGATACGCACCCGCAAACTATTGCAGTGATACAAACGCGTGCCAAGCCTTTGAAAATTAATGTTCAGCTTTGGAATTCCGGGGATCCACTTCCTGATGCATTTGGACTATTGCTTTCATATCCGGGATCTTCTGGAAATGTTCGCGATTTATCAAGTGATATCACAGCCATTCACGCACTCTCCGGAATTGCTGTAGTCGCATCGGATCTACTGGCACTCACACTTCTTAAATCGCCTGGATCACTTGGCGCAGACGTCGTCGTGGGTTCGTCACAACGTTTTGGGGTTCCCATGGGTTTCGGTGGACCGCATGCGGGTTTCATGGGTGTGCGTGCGGGACTGGAACGCTCTATGCCTGGTCGATTAGTGGGCGTCAGCGTTGATGAGGTGGGCACGCCCGCCATGCGTCTCGCTCTGCAAACACGTGAACAACACATTCGTAGAGAGAAAGCGACGAGCAATATCTGCACAGCTCAAGTGCTGCTAGCAGTGATGGCTTCTATGTATGCGGTCTATCACGGTCCTAGAGGTTTACAGGGGATCGCTCAGGGAATCGCCGATAAAGCGGCAGCACTCTCTGCAGCTCTCAAAGGGGCTGGTTTTGAAGTGTTGCATGATTCTTTCTTTGACACGGTCACATTCCGAAAAAGCGACACCACATCAGACCATATTCTTACGACTCTCTTGGCGGTTGGATTTAACATTCGCAAAATTGACAATAATTGGGTAGCGCTGTCCATCGATGAAACTGTTTCAAATGTGGATTTAGCGACCATAACGCAAGCTTTAGGTCTCATCGTAGGAAGTGCGAAGGGGATTTTTGGCTCCCTTGCACGCGATGACGAATTTCTCACTCATCCCGTATTTCATTCACACCATAATGAAACTTCGATGCTCAGATACATTCGTACCTTGGGGGATCGTGATCTGGCACTCGATCGCACGATGATTCCACTCGGTAGTTGCACCATGAAGCTCAACGCGAATAGCGAGATGGAACCCATTACTTGGCCAGAGATTTCCACTCTTCATCCCTTCGCTCCAGCAGATCAGAGCAGAGGAATACGCACTCTCATATCCCAGTTGAGTGCATGGCTCGTTGAGATCACCGGGTATGACGCTATTTCTTTGCAACCCAACGCGGGCAGTCAAGGGGAGTTTGCCGGTCTCTTGGCAATTCGCCAATATCTCGACGCGAGAGGCGACTCGCATCGCAATCTATGCCTCATACCGTCTAGTGCGCATGGAACTAATGCTGCTAGTGCAGTAATGGCTGGCATGGATGTAGTCGTCGTAGGTTGTGACACGGAAGGAAATGTTGATCTCATCGATCTTAAGAGCAAGATCATGGAGCATCACGACAATCTTGCGGCCTTGATGATCACGTATCCATCCACGCATGGTGTCTTCGAAGAAGCGATCACAGATATCTGTGCCATGGTGCACGATGCAGGTGGTCAAGTGTATGTAGATGGTGCAAACCTGAACGCTTTAGTCGGTCTTGCACAACCCGGTAAATTCGGTGCAGATGTATCGCATCTCAACCTTCACAAAACTTTCTGTATCCCCCATGGGGGAGGAGGCCCTGGTGTCGGTCCAGTAGGGGTACGTGCGCACCTCGCTCCTTACTTACCCAATCATCCGCTGGATTCTGATGCTGGGCCAATCACGGGCCCCGGCCCGATTAGTGGGGCTCCCTTTGGGTCCGCTTCAATTTTACCTATTCCCTGGATGTACATCCGCATGATGGGTGCAAAGGGATTGACGGAAGCGACATCGATAGCAATTCTTTCCGCGAATTATATTGCATCCGAATTATCAAACGATTACCCAATCCTTTACTCCGGTAAGAGCGGACGCATAGCTCACGAATGCATCCTCGATATACGACCACTCACCAAAGAAAGTGGGGTGACTGTCGATGACATTGCAAAGCGTTTAATGGATTTTGGATTCCACGCACCCACCATGTCTTTTCCAGTTGCGGGAACCTTGATGATTGAGCCGACGGAGAGTGAGGATCTTTTTGAGATTGAACGATTCATTCGTGCCATGAGGATCATCAAGAGGGAGAGTGAATCCGTTGTGCGAGGAGAGATCTCCATCGAGGATTCTCCGTTACGTCATGCCCCGCACACAGTTGCTTCAATGGTGGGCGAATGGGACCGGGAGTACTCACGTCAAGTAGCAGCTTTCCCTGATCAGGTCGCCGACGGTGGGGGAGAGATGGTTTTTGGCGGCCGCGGAAAATATTGGCCGAGTGTTGGACGCATTGATGGCGCTTTTGGCGATCGAAATCTAGTGTGTTCATGTCCATCAATCGAAAGTTATACGGGGGGCAGCGATGCGTGATTTCACCGAAATTATCGACAAATATTCAAGGGAGTCGATTCCATTAGTGAAAACTCTGGGAATCCACGTCACCGAAGCGGTCATCACCGATACTGAGGTGCGCGCGGTCTGCTCGCTTCCAGACCGCGCCGAACAACGAAACCACGTGGGAGGTCCGCACGCCGGAGCCATGTTCACCGCCGCAGAGAGCGCCAGCGGTGGGGTAGTGCAGGCAGCTTTTGCCGATCTCTTCTCACAGGCCGTTCCCTTGATTATGAATGGTGGCATGCGTTTTCAAGCGCTGGCCTTAGGCGACATTGTGGCGACTGCGAGGATGCCGATTGGCGAGGTAGCCAGAGTGCGCGCTGAACTCGCCGATGGCAAGCGCCCAGAGTTCTTCATTGAGGTGGAGGTCGCCAGTGCAGAAGCGGTGACGGGGCTTTTGTCGACTCATTGGACCTTAAAGCCGTTCTCCCGCTAACTTTCTTACTTTACATAATGTAGATTATCGGCGCAGGACACACGCTCTGAGAGAACGGCTAAACGCGCTCGCGCCGCCGCTTGGTCATTCCAGCAAGGGTTCCGGCAAGCACGAAGAGCAAGGTCAACGTATTTGAACTGCCCCCTGGTATGCGATCCGCTGGGCTGACTCTGACTTCTGCAAAGACTTTTTTAGTGATCACTGCCGGCTTAAATAGTGCGCTCTCTTGCGAAATCTCACCCGAAGAATCGATAAAGGCGCTCACTCCAGATGTAGAGATGGAAATGATGGGACGCGCGTGTTCAATGCTGCGCACTCGGGAGATAGCTAATTGCTGAACGCTCTGCGGGGTAGATCCAAAGGTGGCGCTATTGGTTTGAACCGCCAGGATTCCCGCACGTCTGCTCTTTTCGGTCAATAACTGGTCGTCAAGGACCTCAAAGCAGATGACCGGTGTAATAAAGGCGCCCTTAAGTGGGTAGACCTCCTCTGAGCTCCCAGGGGTCATATCTTCGATTCGTTGGGCGGAATCAGTGATCATCTCGGCGATCGCACGAAGAGGGAGATACTCGCCAAAGGGAGCAAGGTGACGTTTCGTATATATGGAACTCTCATCGATCCCGTTTGAGGGATCAACCCAGAGGGAAATATTGCGTAGCCCCGAACCCGCGGTACGCGAAACTCCCCCTAGCAAGATAGGTTTTCCGATTTTTCGCGAGGTTCCCTCGATCATGCCTCTTGCTGGCGGAGTGAGTGGATCTACATCTGAAGCGTTTTCTGGCCAGACCACCAGGTCACTATGAGGGATATTCGTATCACCTAATGTGAGTGCGATGTGATTTCGCAAGACTGCCTCTCGTTGTGCATTGAAGTCCAATCCTAAGCGCGGCACATTACCTTGAACGCCGGAGAAGGTGATGCCCTCCCCTGACTCGGTATGTGCGATAGGAACGAGGGTGCAGAGAATTGTTGACGCCACTATTGCAATTGCGGAGAAGGACGCTTGTAAACGCTCCCCTAAAGAGAGTGAATGAAGGAATTGATAGATCAAAAAAGCTAGCAGAACGTTTGCGATCACGATTAATGTGGGACCACCCCAATACGCGAAATTAAGCGTGGGCCCACTTCCGATAAAGCCCACCCGGCTCCAGCCAAACCCTCCGTACGGAGCGCGCGAGATGAGCCACTCCCCTGCCAACCAAGACGCCAAATATCCCCACTTTGTTCCGTTGCGCCAAAAGAAGAAGGGCAGCGCAAAAGAAAGTGCCTCGCCTAGGGCCAGGATGAGCCAAGGTGTGGCACCCACATAAACGCTTGTCCAATGAAGATGAATGACCTCGAGGGTCAAGGCAGTGACGAAGACGTATCGATATGCCCGACGACTATCACTGCGTGCGATAGCGAAAGTGAGTGCCATTCCGATGGGAGCAAGCCACCAAAAATTCCAAGGCGCAAAAGCGAAAGAGAGAGAGGCACCAGAGAGAACAGAAAGAAAGAAACCCGGCAATCTATGGGGCATTTCAACGCGCCAAAGCTGCGAATAGTCGATCTACGCTGGCACCGAGTCCAAACTCTTTCTGAAGCTTCTTCATATGCGTAACGTCCCACTCTGCAGGTCGTGTGAGATCAAGGTGTGGCAATGGAACATCAAGAGCACACGCCACTACTTTCGGTGCACGCTCCAGGTAATCTAACCCTGCGAGAATCTTCTTCTGTATCGGAATTGGAAGGAGATCGTGACCATGGTGAGCTGCGGCCACGATCTCATTTACTGAGTCAAATGCGTTTGCTAAGAGCGCCGCACTCTTCTCTCCGATACCTTTCACTCCAGGTAATCCGTCCGAGGGGTCGCCGCGCAGTAGTGCAAAAAGACCGTAGCGCTTTCCTGGAATCCCATACTTATTTTCAATCCATTTCTCGTCAACGACGTCATGAGCAGAGACACCTTTGGCTAAGTAAGCGACCTTGACGCTGCGTTCATCATCTACCAGTTGAAAGAGGTCTCGATCCCCCGTTACCACCATCACGGGTTTAGCACTGACATGTGTGAGAGTGGCAATTACATCATCTGCCTCATAGTTGGAAACTCCGATGAGTGGAAAACCGGCCGCGGCCAAAAGTTCCAGCAAGATGGGAATCTGCGCACTCATCGATTCTTCGACCACTTCATCGCCTGCATCTACTCGATGTGCCTTGTACTCAGGTAGGAGTTCAACTCTCCAAGAGGGACGCCAGTCGCTATCTAGGCAGACAGCGATCTCACTCGGATCATATTTTGTGATAAGTCGGGCCACCATGTCAGTAACGCCACGTATCAGATGCACGGGCATGCCTTCTGGGGAAACCAAGGTATCCGGCATACCAAAATAGGCGCGGTACCAAAGTGAGGCAGTGTCGAGAAGAAGTTTCATTGAAGAGCCAGGTTTGCAACGACGCCACGGCGCAGACGACCGATGGCCTCTTTCGCATTTCGCGAAACGGGCAGGTCTAGAGAGGATATTTGGCCAAGGAAGTCAATAAGTTGATTAGTGTTACGTACAAAGTCCCCCGCGGAAATGTCACACTCCTTCAACACGCCTTCAAGTGAATTACCAAGAGCCCATCGATAGATTGGTTGCGCAAATCCGGCGTCAATCTCTCGAGCGTGTGGGAGCGAGTGGCGTGCTTCGACATCGCCGAGGTTGGCCCACTCTCGTACGACAGAAACCACTACGTCACGTACGCGACCAGAAGGCATTTTTGGCGAGAGGCGATCTTCCCCGCGTCCTTCGTAGGTAAAAAGAGAAGCGACAGCAGCTAACTCGGCAGGATCGAGATCGTCCCACAATCCTTTTTCAAGGCAGCGGACGGTCAGGAGATCAAAGTCAGAGTAAATCTTTCGTAAGGCAAGTCCCTTGTCGGTGACCACTCCACCACTCAAATATTCAAGCTCCTCGAGGACGCGACAGATCCGGTCAAATTTTCGGGCAATCACATGGGTACGAGTCGAGACCTGATCGCGCAAGAGAGCGATCTCCTTCATTGCCTTACTCCGCCTCTCCCCCCATCTTGCGTGATCTTCTCGATCGGAACAGTTGTGGCAGGCGTGTTTGCGCATTTCGTGGCGGAGATGGAGTAGTTCTGCGTCATCTTCGGCAGAAGGGCGCTCCTTATTGCGCTTCTCCAATTGCAATCCGTGTAGCTCCTTCGCTAAGTCCTTGCGACCCCGCGAACTTCTAGCATCAAAGTGGCCTGGAATCTTCACTCGGGCGACAACTTCGACAGGGTCGCGAAAATCTTGCAATGAGAGACGAGCCACATGCTTATCTATTGTAAGAATTGAAGGACGGAGACCATCAAAGCCCACACCCACCCCGGGGTCGAGAACGATCCCAAAGCCCGCGCGTCGACCAGCAGAAATAATGATGACATCTCCGCGCTTGAGCAGTTCTAAGGAGCGCGCCACTTCGGCGCGTCGGGCTTGAGAGCCACGTTTGGTCAGTTCTTGTTCGCGCTGCTTTATCGCACTTCGCAAATTTGCGTACTCAGAGAAGTCTCCAAGGTGGCACTCCATCGATCTCTCAAAACCGCGTATGCCTTCATCGTGTCGCTGAATGTTTCGCGCGATACCCACCACTGACTTATCTGCTTGGAATTGCGCAAAAGAAGTTTCAAGTGAATTGCGCGCGCGATCGCGACCTAATCGTTCAATTAAATTTATAGACATGTTATAGGTAGGTTGAAAGGCAGATCTCAGAGGATAAGTACGAGTGGAAGCCAGACCGGCGATACTTTTCCCGTCCTGACCATCCGCCCAGAGGACAACGGCGTGGCCCTCAATATCAATACCTCGACGACCTGCGCGCCCTGTGAGTTGGGTGAATTCGCCAGGAGAAATATCGACATGGCCTTCACCATTCCATTTGACTAACCTCTCGAGGACAACAGATTTAGCCGGCATGTTGATTCCAAGAGCCAACGTTTCGGTGGCGAAAACTACCTTGATCAAACCTTGCTGGAAGAGCTCTTCTACTGTTTCTTTGAAGACCGGAATGAGGCCTGCGTGGTGGGCGGCCACCCCCCTTTCGAGCGCGTCTTGCCATTCGAGAAAGCCGAGGATACCCAAATCTTCTGGCGGCAGACCCGAACACTTATCTTGGATGACGGATCTGATTCGTGAACGTTCTTCCTGAGTTGTTAATTTGATTCCAGAATTAAGAATTTGTCGAACAGCGGCCTCACACCCAGCACGAGAAAAGATGAAGGTAATTCCCGGTAGGAGGCCTTCGGCTTCTAGGAGCGCAACTACTTCACTTCTGGACGGCGTATACGCGCGCCGAAATCCCTTGGCGCTCCCTCGTTCAGCGTTGCGACCTGCTCTCACTAGTTCTCGATTAACTTCTCCATCTTCTTCGAAGAGGTTATAGAGAACGGTACCGACCATGACATGTTGCCAGAGTGGAACAGGTCTTGTCTCACTGACAATCGTTTCAGTTCTACCACGCACAGATTCGATCCATTCGCCAAACTCTTCAGCATTAGAGACAGTCGCCGACAATGAGACCACCGTGACTTGCTCCGGCAGGTGGATAATCACCTCTTCCCACACAGGACCGCGGAACTTATCGCCCAAATAGTGAACCTCATCAAGCACCACATATTCGAGATCATCAAGAGTGCTGGATCCTGCATAGATCATATTTCGCAGTACTTCGGTTGTCATGACAACAATCGAGGCTTCACCGTTTATTGAAAGGTCGCCAGTGAGAAGCCCGACATTCTCAGTTCCATACGTTTCCACAAATTCAGCATATTTTTGATTTGAAAGGGCTTTGATGGGAGTGGTATAAAAACATTTCATGCCATGCTCGATGGCGAGAAATGCGGCGAACTCCCCCACAATAGTTTTTCCGGCACCTGTCGGTGCGGCGACTAAAACTGCGCGACCTTGCTCTAAAGAAATACACGAGTCGGATTGGAAGTCATCTAATTCAAAGTCGTAACTTTTGCGAAATCTTCCAAAGAGAGTGCTCTCTACGTGTGATCTTTTCTTTGCGGCCGCGTACTTCTCGGCGGGCGAAGTCATCGTACCCGCGAAATGCTGAGAGCTGACGGTGCAATTCGGGCTTCAATAGGTAGCGCACCCATTCTTTCACCGTCGGCATATCCAATGGCGTTTGCCTCTATGCGAACGTGCGCCGCTTGGTGAATCTCGACAGCAGGATGATCTACGTGACTACCCTTGTAGACCTTGGGAAAGACTTTGAGAAATTCTGGCTTGCTCACTGCATTAAGAATCATGACATCAAAGAGACCATCGTTCATCGATGCATCCGGGCAGACCAACATGCCTCCACCATAGGAGGGGGCATTTGCGACAGCAACAAGCATCGCCTCTCTCTTCAACTCGAGGCCGTCAAGATGGAGGGTAAATGGAATAGGAAAGAACCTTGGTAACTCTTGCAACATCGCGACGTTATAGCGCATGGGACCTTTGGGCCATCTGATTTTGTTAGCACGCTCATTGACGACAGCGTCAAAACCTGACGAGAGAATAGCTCCGAAGTAGCGATCCGCGAGATGTCCCAAATCTATTCGCTCTTCCACGCGAGTGCTGCTCAATTGCGCGAGCGGATCTCTCAATTCAATGCCGAGCCCTCGAGCGAAATCGTTTCCTGTACCGGCTGGAATTGGCAGCAGAGTGAGATTATGTTTCATGCATCCTTGTATAGCTGCGTGCATCATTCCATCCCCACCACACGCTGCGATGACTCGGCATCCAGCGGCAGCCGCTCTATCAATGGCTGTAAGAGTGTCTTCATGCGAGTGAGATCTGTGCGAGATGAGTGGTTTCAAAATCTCGGTGGCTTCTAGTCCTCGTGAGAGACCTCTTCCTCCGCCAGCGGACGGGTTGAGGATGAGTGCAAGTGTCATACCTCAGCTCGTCTTCCACGTCGACGTTCGATAATCCAAGATACAAATATTGCGAGGAAATAGAGCACTATGAGAGGAGCGGCGAGAAGAGTCATGGTCAACGGATCGCCTGTGGGAGTGAAGATGGCGGTGAAGAGAAAGATACAAAATACTGCCCCTCGCCACCAAGCAAGCATTCGCTTTACGGTGAGCAAATTAGCAAGCGAGAGCGCAATCAGTACAAGCGGAAGTTCAAAAGAGATGCC
Organism: Actinomycetes bacterium; assembly: GCA_037138535.1. GTDB lineage: Bacteria > Actinomycetota > Actinomycetes > Nanopelagicales > Nanopelagicaceae. Next base: position 20,985 of record JBAXIG010000004.1, on the reverse strand, counting down.
AAATACGAGGATCATCCGTAAGACAAAATCAAGGTAATCGTCGAACTTGATCAAGTTATTTAGTGCGCCAGGAGTGAAACCTATAAGGATCTTTATGGCTTGAGGAAGTATCAAATATGAAAGATATGCCCCAGCGGCAAATAATGGTGTGGCAGTGGCTGTGAAGATGATTGCCCATTTCTTCTCACGGCGATGTAAGCCCGGTGCTAAATAGGCCCAGAGTTGATAGAGCCAAATCGGGGCTGCAAGGATGACTCCTCCGGTGAGCGCAACTTTCAGTTGTAAATTGAGTGGACCTAGAACGCCGTTAATGTAAAGGCTGCCGCAAGAGGTCTGTGCCCGATTCAAGTCGCAAATGGGAGACGCCAAAAATGCGATGATTTGGTCGTAGTAGACCCATCCCACAGAGGTGAGAAGGAGAATCGCTAGGGCTGAGCGACCGATCCTTCGACGTAATTCTCGAAGATGCTCCGCCAAGGGCATACGACCCTCACGCGAGCCAGTTTTCACTGCTCAGAGCTGTCGCTTTCTTTCTTGGGATCTGGGTCCTTGATTTCGTTTCGGAAAATCTTGAGTGAACGTCCTAGCGCCTTAGCACTATCAGGAAGGCGCTTTGCCCCGAAGAGCACCACCACGACCACAATAAGAACGACCCAGGTACCTGGTCTCTCTAATCCCATAGCCAAACCCCTCTCTCGGAATACAACTAGCAGCCATCACAGCCTACTGCCTCTTCACTTGGCCCCGGATGGTGGAAATCTCCGCACGGAGGCGTTTTCCACTGCGCCACACACGTCGAATCAAAAGGAGGTTGACCACGGTTCCCACTACTAAAATAGCGAGGAAGAGAGCTGCCCAACCCCAAAAGTTCATGGATGCAATCTACTCCGATCAGGCGTACACGTCCTGTATCTGCAGCCGAAGCCGGGCAAGGTGGATTTTGACTTCTTCGACCTCTAGACCCACTTCCAGAAGGCGCGCCTCTAACCCAAAAGCGAGCAGTACTCGAGCTGCAAACGCAGCCTCGAAATACTTGAACTCGAGAACCACCTGCTCCTCGGAGGTACCCACCTGTACGGCGTTGACCCGATCAGCCAAGAAGGCTCGCTCCTTGGGAACCGCAATCCTGAGGATGTGCGATGAGGGCTCCGTGAGAGTGAGTAAAGGTGCAGCGATTGCAGATCTCTCCCCTAAGTGCGCCTCGACCAATCGGTCTAGACGGAAGACTTTCCGAAGGTGATCACCGTGATCCACTGCCGCGACGTAGACATGTCCATCTCTGGTGACCACCTGCAACGGGGAGATTCTGCGCTCCGATAAGTCACCACTACGGAGTCCCTGATATGTGACTATCAGGTCCAGCCCCTCTGAGATGGCTTTCAGAGTGAGAGCCTTGAATTCGACAACGGGAATGGAAGGTGAATCTCGCTCGACGCGGATGGCGCCATCAATCAAAGGGCCCCCGCGCAACGAATCTGAAAGTTTATTTCGAACAGAATCCACGATTATCAGTGTCGATGGATCTACCTCCGCAGAGAGCAACTCGAGCCCTAAGAGAATCTCCGTCACTTCCAGTGGCGTCAGGTTGAGTGGGCGCACTAAATTTTGCGGTTCGATAATCTCAATAAATCCGGATTCGAAATTCATATCAATCAATTCAAGATGGGAATGCCCTGGCAGACCGCACACCCAAAGCAGATTCAGATCATCCAATAATTGCTTCTCGCTGATTTCTAACTCTCGTGCCACTTCTGAAATTTCCAGAGAAGGATTTGAGTACAGCATAGGAATGAGATTAATAAGACGACTGTAGCGGGCTAAAGATGTCTCACGAGCCATGTGAATCACCGACCAATTGCAAGACGGCGATCCTGGCATCCGTGGGGGCCAAAATCTGCACCATCGGCGTGAGTGTGAGTAGTTCAAAAAGAAACTCTGTTTCGTCATCGACATTTACCGACAACGTGGCAGATCCATCCTGGTGGCTTGTTGATTCAATCGCTCTATTTCGGAGCGACGCTAATGCTCCCCCGCTTGCAACAACTGTAAACGTTCGCGTTGTCCCAGCGGCGCTAGCGAGATGCTTCGAAGAATCGAAATCAGGGGGAATGACGAAACTCCCCTGATTTCCGGAAGGTGTGAGGCCTCCGAGGAATCGAGAAAGAACAAAGGTGCGAATCTCTCCCCTGTCCCTATCAAAACCCATTACGTACCAGCGCTGCGCACGGAAGTGCATGGCATACGGTTCCAACAGGCGAACATCTACGTTGCCGTCGCGGCGGCGATAATCAAATGAAATAGCTTGACGAGCAATGATCGCCTCGGCAACGAGACGCCAAGAAGGCGTATATGCGATATCAACCCTATTGTCGATGACGTCAAGGACGGGAACACCTGCCCCGCGCAATTTAAGAATTGTGTTTACTGAGATTCCCGAAAAACCGGACCGTTTCCATGCATCTGCTGCGACCGCGAGCAATGCAGACTCTTCGTGAATCAGGTGGAGTGGAGGTAGCGCATATTCATCGGGAAAAATTCGATATCCAGAATCCATTCCGGCTTCAAGCTCAACCACTGAGATAGGAACACCCATTTGGCGTAGGTCGTCCTTATCCCGCTCAAACATCCGGTCGCACGACTCGGCGCTACCGTCATACCCCTGGACCAGCGAGAAGATCTCGGACTTGCGAAGTGGTCGTTTAGTTGCCAAGAGAGCCATCGTCAGGTTGACGAGGCGTTCGCTCTTTTCCACGGCCACCAAATCAACTTACCCCAGGAGTGGGGCGTCTGATAGCGCGACATTTGATGGGTATTATCTCCACATGCGTAAATCTCATGCTTTCACCTTTGCCCTTTCCGTTTTTGCCACCCTTTCGCTACTGACCGCCTGCACCTCGCAGCCGGAGAGTTTGGGTACCTCGTCGTCGTCGTCGTCGTCCCAGACCAATCCCGCCAAGTTTCCGGCGGTTTCTGGGGCAGCCGGCAGCGAGCCTGTCATCGCAACACCCAGCGGAACACCGCCGATAGAGCTCATGACGCGAGACCTCATCTCAGGCTCCGGCCCAGCGGCCACTCCAGAGTCGACAGTGACGGTTAATTACGTCGGGGTCTCGTGGTCGGATGGCGCCATATTCGATAGCTCCTGGAAGAGGGGCACTCCGGCAGAGTTTTCACTTGCACAGGTCATCCCTGGCTGGGCCCAAGGGCTTACGGGGGCGCAGGTCGGTACTCGTCGTGAAATCATCATCCCACCCACTCTTGGCTACGGTGAAACGGGTCAAGGCTCAATAAAGCCAAATGAAACGCTGGTATTCGTCGTCGACATCTTGGGAGTGAAGTAATGCTAGATAAGCCAGAAATCGAATTTCCTGATTTTCCCGCCCCCACCGAATTGGTGATCGAAGACCTCGTCATCGGCGAAGGTGATGAGGCCATAGCAGGAAGTCGCGTTCGCGTTCACTACATGGGAGTGGCATATTCAACGGGCGAAGAGTTTGATTCGTCCTGGTCCCGCAATGAACCAATAACTTTTGGACTTCATCAAGTGATTGCTGGTTGGCAGATGGGTATCCCCGGGATGAAAGTAGGGGGTCGGCGCAAGCTGATCATTCCACCTCATCTCGGATATGGAGATAGAGGTGCCGGTGCCGCAATTAAGCCTGGAGAGACACTCATCTTTGTTGTAGACCTGCTCGGGTAATTACATACTTGAGATAAGTCGCTCTACGCGTTCATCAACAGCAAGGAATGGATCTTTGCAGAGAACAGTTCTCTGGGCTTGATCGTTAAGTTTTAGATGTACCCAATCAACGGTGAAGTCGCGTTTTTTCACTTGGGCAGCTGCGATGAAATCCCCACGCAATTTCGCTCTGGTGGTTTGCGGTGGTGTCGTTCTGGCAACTTCAATCTCCTCGTCGAGAAGTATGCGTCTAGCGAGACCCTTTTTTTCTAATAGATAGAAGAGACCGCGATTACGATTGATGTCGTGGTAAGCCAAATCAAGTTGGGCAAGCTTTGGAGAGTTCCAATCAAGTGAATCTCGCTCCATATACCTTTCCATGAGTCGCTTTTTGATGACCCAGTCAATCTCGGTGTCGATTTCTTCAAGACGATTAGACCGAATCGCATCAATAGCTCGACCCCAAAGGTCCATGACCAGCGAGGAATTGTGATCTGATACCTCATGCCGTTCCACAAATGTCTGAGCTTTTGAGAAGTACTCCTCTTGCATGTCGAGTGCTGAAATTATACGACCATTGGCCAACTTCACGACATTATTCCCAGTGGTATCGGCACTCATCTCACGGATAGCCCGAATGGGATTTTCCAGCGTCATATCCCGAAAAACCACTCCCGATTCAATCATTTGCAGCACGAGATCGGCGCTGCCTACCTTGAGTATGTTTGTCGTCTCTGACATATTCGAATCACCAACAATTACGTGCAAACGTCGATACAAATCAGCGTCTGCATGCGGTTCATCCCTCGTGTTGATGATGGGTCTCGATCGCGTGGTTGCTGAAGAGAGTCCTTCCCAAATATGCTCCGCGCGCTGGCTCACGCAGTAGGAACTACCACGAGGGCTCGATAACACTTTTCCGGCCCCGGAGATGATCTGTCGGCTAATAAGAAAGGGGATGAAGACATCTGCAAGCGCACCGAACTCACCAGATCTCCCGATCAAATAGTTCTCGTGACATCCGTAACTATTTCCTTCAGAGTCAGTGTTGTTTTTAAATAGATAAACTTGACCGTCGATGCCTTCGTCTTGGATTCGATGCTGTGCTTCCACCGCGAGATCTTCAAGAATCCGTTCACCAGCCCGATCATGAATGACCAAATCGCGGATGTCGTCGCACTCTGGCGTTGCGTACTCTGGGTGGCTACCGACATCTAGATAGAGCCGCGCCCCGTTAGTAAGAAATACATTTGAGGATCTCCCCCACGAGACGACTTTTCTAAACAGATGCCGAGCCACCTCGTCGGGACTAAGTTTTTGATCCCCAACGATTCGGCAGGTAACACCATATTCGTTCTCAAGCCCGAAGATGCGACGTTTCATGTCTATTTGGCAAGCAGTGAATCAAGTGTCGAATTGAAAAGGCGATGGAATTTACGACGAGAAACTCGTGCTCGGTCCAATACGGCAACTTCCAACATCTCCCCAGTAATGACGCGTTCCCCACCTTCGAGAGATTTAACTGCGAGTGCAAGACCTTCTTTGAGGGTGAGACCCGCTCTCCAGCCCTCTGTTAGTCGGGCTGATATCGCATCTGCTGACCCGCCCATGGCGGCAAAGCCCTGCTCGTCAGCGACCGACCCGTCGTAGGTCAGGCGGTAAATTTGATCCAAAGAACTCTCATCGCCCACTTCCGCGACGATTATTTCTACCTCATAGGGTTTTTGTTCAGTGGTGAATACGCTGCCTAACGTTTGTGCATACGCGTTTGCGAGTGCTCGCCCAGCAACGTCACGACGGTCATATGCGTAGCCACGAAGGTCGGCGAGTCGAATTCCGGCTACTCGAAGCAATTCAAACTCGTTGTACTTTCCGACCGCCGCAAATCCAATTCGATCATAGATTTCGCTCACCTTGTGGAGGGCGCGGGAGGGATTCTCGGCGACAAAGAGAATGCCACAATCCACTTGCATCACGATTACCGATCGCCCACGAGCAATTCCTTTGCGCGCATAATCAGCGCGATCCTTCATTACTTGTTCGGGCCCTACGTAATATGGGGTGGTCATATCAACTCAGCCTTGGGTCCGTCGGGGCGAAGCGTTCGAGACTCCACAAGCTGTCGGGAGAGCCGCTCTACCTCTTCATCGCCGACTTTCACAGCGCCTTCTCGACTTACCGTGATGATGAGTGGATAGATATTTCGGGCCAGGTCAGGCCCTCCGGTTGCACTATCGTCATCGGCTGCATCGTAGAGAGCCGCAAGTGAGGCAAGTATTGACTCTTCTCTAGTAAAAGTCTCCTGATAAATCTTTTTCAACGCACCGCGTGCAAATATTGAGCCAGATCCAACAGCATGGAAAGAAGATTCTTCGTATCGACCACCGGTGACATCATAAGAAAATATACGTCCAATATTCGAATCTGGATCAAAACCAGCAAAGAGCGGTACGACCGCCAGCCCTTGCATGGCAAGAGGTAGGTTTCCGCGAATGAGGGAGGCGAGGCGATTGGCTTTTCCATCAAGGCTTAAAGATGAACCTTCAATTTTTTCGTAGTGTTCAAGTTCGACTTGGAAAAGCTTCACTAGCTCAACCGCAAGACCAGCTGTTCCTGCAATACCCACCACTGAATATTCGTCAGCTACAAACACTTTCTCTATGTCGCGTGAGGCGATCAGATTTCCCATGGTCGCCCGACGATCTCCCGCCATCAGCACTCCCCCCTGATAGGAGAGAGCCACAATCGTGGTGCCATGTGGCGCTTCGATGGAGTGTGGCCGCGGCAAGAGATCCGGTGAAATCTTGAGTACGAAATCGGCGAATGACGTTCCTACGGATTCAAAGAAGCGCGCGTCGAGTCCGTTCACTACTCGCCGCCCTTTTGCACGAATGCCGCCACGAAGGCAGCGGCATTGTGCTCTAACGTGGCATCGATTTCCTCCAGGATGCTGTCGATATCTGAGAGAGAAGCAGATGCCTGAACGGTAGGCAGCGTTTCTTCTACCTCATGCTCATCTCGCGCTCTCGAACTCTCGCGCTTGGGTTCTTGAACGGCCATGGGTACATCCTATGGGAGATTGGATTTAAGACGCTCGAGTAACTCTCGAACGTTCTGGCTGCTTTCTAAAATCTCCCCCACTTCATCGCGCGTTCCCCGATAAGGATCGGTAAGAGGTACCCGCACCAGGGGGGCGTCAATCTCATCTTCTAGAAGCAGCGAGTCCCAAGAGGCGGCAACGACGTTCTCTGGAAATCGTTCAACTAAGCCTCCACGCAGGTATGCGCGCGTGTCATGTGGGGGACTTCCCACCGCGTCAAACACTTCAGATTCCGAAACCAAGGTCTCGTGGAACCCTCGAGCCTCTAATTTCGAAAAGAGACTCTTTTCTTTGCGAATATCACTCCACTGGAGATCGATCAGTGAAAGCCGGGGATGTCCCCAATCGATGCCGTCTCGATCGCGATATGAGTTCAATAGAGCAAGCTTGGCCTTCCATTCAACTGTGTGTGTCACGTGGGCGTCTTGCGAACGGAGACCTTCTAATGTTCTTCTCCATCTTTCGAGTAAATCTGACGTGGCATCGTCTAGCAGTCCATCTCTAGCAACCAGGGTCTCCGCCGACTCGAGAAAGTACTCTTGTACGTCAATCGCGCTCATTCGCCGACCGTCTTGCATTTCGTAAAGAGTGCTCATAGCGATGTCGTGGCTTACCTCGCGAGTGGCCGACACCGGATGCCTCAATTGCGGAATATTTGTAAGCGTGCCCGACTCGATCAACGCCAGCACCAGGCTCGCACTTCCCACTTTTAAATAGGTCGAGGGTTGAGAGAGATTCGCATCCCCGATAATCACGTGCAAACGCCGAAACCGAGCGGCATCGGCATGTGGTTCATCTCTCGTGTTGATGATGGGGCGTCTTAAAGTTGTTTCTAGACCTACCTCAGCTTCGAAGAAGTCGGCGCGCTGACTGATCTGAAATCCTGCGATCGCTCCAGACTGACCAATACCCACGCGCCCCGCGCCCACCATGATTTGTCGAGTGATGAAGAACGGCGTCAATGCCGTCACTAATTGCGCGAACGGAACACCACGAGAGACGATGTAATTTTCGTGGGTCCCGTAGGAAGCTCCCTTGTTGTCAGTGTTGTTCTTGTAAATATTTATTGGTAGCGGATCAAACTGTTCAACTGCAGCCAAAATACTACGTCGCAAAATTTCATCACCAGCAAGATCCCATTTGACTACATCTCGTGGATTAGTGCACTCCGGGCCTGAGTACTCAGGGTGCGCATGATCAACGTAGTAACGTGCGCCATTACCCAAAATTACGTTGGCGAAACCCATATCTATATCTGTAAGTTGACTGGGGTCTGCAATCTCTCTGTCTAAGTCGTAGCCCCGGGCGTCGCGTAATGGTGATTCGTCTTCATAATCCCATCGCGTGCGACGCCTGCTCGCGGTGGTGGTATTTGCGTAGGCGTTAACAATCTGGCTGGACAAGAAGATTGGATTTTCGTTGAGGGAGCCAGGCTGTGCAATGCCATACTCCGTCTCGATTCCCATGATGCGGTGCACCGCACCGGGCAAACCGTCGCGAGCCATTTACAGGTATTGACCTGTATTGGAGAGGGCATCTATGGATCTCCCCGGTCCGGTCCCGGACTTTCCAGTAATCAAGGTGCGAATGTAGACGATCCGCTCGCCCTTTTTCCCGGAAATTCGCGCCCAATCGTCTGGGTTTGTGGTGTTGGGTAGATCCTCGTTCTCTTTGAACTCATCCACACACGCCGCTAGTAAATGGCTTACACGAATTCCGTACGAACCATGGTCGAGCTGGTCCTTGATCGCCATCTTCTTTGCTCTGCCAACGATATTTTCAATCATGGCACCTGAGTTGAAATCCTTAAAATACAGTACCTCTTTATCACCATTTGCATAAGTAACTTCCAAAAAGCGGTTCTCATCGTCTTCTGAATACATAAATGCGACTGTCGATTGAATCATTGCCGTCACGGTCATCGCACGATCCGACCCGTTCTCAGAAAGATCATCAGCGTTCAAGGGGATTTCTGTCGTGATGTACTTACCGAAAATCTCAGTAGCGCCTTGCGCGTCAGGGCGCTCAATTTTGATCTTCACGTCGAGACGTCCTGGCCGCAATATCGCCGGATCGATCATATCTTCACGATTACTCGCGCCAATTACGATCACATTTTGCAAGCTTTCAACACCGTCGATCTCAGCGAGCAATTGTGGGACAATAGTGTTTTCTACATCTGAGCTGACGCCGCTACCTCGTGTCCTAAAGAGGGAATCCATCTCGTCAAAGAAAACAATAACTGGAGTGCCTTCGCTTGCTTTCTCGCGCGCACGTTGGAAGACCATGCGAATGTGGCGCTCAGTCTCACCCACATATTTATTAAGAAGTTCGGGACCCTTGATGTTGAGGAAGTAGGAACGGCCTTCCGGCTTGCCGGTCATCTCGGCAACCTTTTTTGCTAATGAGTTGGCGACGGCCTTCGCGATCAGCGTCTTTCCACATCCTGGAGGTCCATAGAGCAAGATTCCCTTAGGTGGACGCAATTGATACTCACGAAAGAGCTCTGCATGAAGGTAAGGCAACTCGACCGCATCTCGAATCATTTCAATTTGCCGGCCAAGTCCGCCAATATCCTCGTAGTCAATATCCGGAACTTCCTCAAGAACAAGTTCCTCAACTTCGGCGCGCGGAATTTTTTCGAATACAAAACCCGATCGAGATTCCATGAGGAGTGCATCACCAGGCCGAAGGGAGACTCCATCCAGGGAACGCGCTACTCGAACCACACGGTCTTCATCTGAGCGGGCAGTAACCAGCGCTCGGTGATCTGAAAGCAATTCTTTAAGGGTTACTAACTCCCCGGTCTCTTCGAATCCAAAGGCTGCAATAACAGAAAGCGATTCGTTAAGCATTACTTCTTGCCCGACACGAAGTCCGCCTCTATCCACATCAGGAGAGACTTGCACTCGCATTTTTCGACCATTTGTGAAGATGTCTAGAAACTCTTCACCTTCTGGAATGCTATGCACGACTCCAAAGCCAGCCGGAGGTTGCGCTAGGCGCTCGAGGTCGGCTTTCAAGTTGAGGATGTGCTCCCGCGCCTCCTTGAGAGTGCCGGATAACTTCTCGTTAGATCCCTGCACGGTGGCAAGATCCTTGGATAAGAGATCTATTCGACGCTGAAGATTTGAGGCGCTCTCGCCGGGCTTACCTGAGACTTCCCGACGCAAGCGATCTACCTCCCTCTGAAGGTCGGCGATCGTGTCGGGAGTTCCTGGGTCATCACTCATGCTCTGACGATACTGCAACTCGCTTTTCCCGGCCTACGATTCCTCGACGGAGACCCCATAGGCCCCCTTAGAGGGGCGGCGGCGGCGCATAGGTGGCTCAACCCCGTCGGCCAATCTGCGCGAAGTGAGCAGGAAGCCGGTATGCCCGATCATCCGATGTTCAGGTCTGACAGCGAGTCCTTCCAGGTGCCAATCTCTTACCATCGACTCCCAGGCGTGTGGCTCGGTGAAGTTGCCATGGCTTCTTATGGCCTCACCTACTTTTGAGAGTTGAGTCGTGGTCGCGACGTAGCAAATTAACACTCCGCCTGGGCGCAGAACGCGAGCAGCGATGTCGATATTCTCCCAAGGAGCCAACATGTCGTAAATGACGCGGTCGACATCGCGTACTCGTGCGTCTAACGATGCCACTTCGTCAATAGCCCCCACCTGCAAGTGCCAATTGGATTGGGCATTCCCAAAGAACTGTTCGACGTTCTTTGCAGCAACCTCCGCAAATTCAGATCGCTTTTCAAATGAGAATACTTCACCACTATTTCCCACCGCTCTCAAGAGCGCAATGGAAAGTGCGCCAGAACCTGCACCAGCCTCAACAACTCGAGCCCCAGGGAAGATGTCTCCGAGCGTGACGATGTGGGCAGCATCCTTGGGATAGACAATCGTGGCGCCGCGGGGCATCGAAAGCACGAAATCTGGATAGAGCGGGCGCAGGGCGAGAAAGACCGTCCCTCCCGTCGTAGTGACCAGTGAACCCTCTGCCTGGTCGATAAATTGAGCATGTTCGATCCAGCCGCGGTGGGTGTGAAAGGAGCCGCCTTCGACGAGATTAATCGTGTGCAATTTGCCCTTGGGATCGGTGAGTTGAACTCGATCACCATATTGGAAGGCTCCCCTGCGGCTGGCCGGAATTCCATTCTCCGAAGTCGTCATGTCATCACCCTACCGGGCGTTACTCTGTCGTCATGGTCTCGATGGTGAAGCTCTCCCCTTCCAGGGCAAACGACTTCCAAAACTGCCCCTTGCTCTTTCGGTTTCGCACGATCGACCAACTTCCAGAGCCGCTCTCTATCGATGCGGTACGAGGAACGATTTTGCACACCACTCTCGAGCATCTCTACGACCTACCGGCCATTGAGCGCCAGTTGCCGCAAGCTTATGAGCTCTGGCGGGAAGCATTTGCCGAAATCTCTCAGAACGATAAGTACCAGGAGCTCTTCGACGCGATAGAAGATATTTCTGTGTGGAGTAATGAGAGCCTCTTCCTCTTGGACAAATATTTTGCGCTCGAGGAGCCAGTGTTATTGGAGCCCTCGGAGCGTGAATCTCATATCGAATTCGACCTTCAGGATGGTTTCAAGATTCATGGTTACGTGGACCGAATTGATGTAGCACCCTCTGGTGACATACGTATTGTTGATTACAAAACCGGAAAATCCCCAAGAGAGGGATACGAGCAGAAAGCATTCTTTCAATTGCGTTTCTACGCACTGATAATCTGGCGAACACGAAATATCGTGCCACGGAAATTAAGAATTATATATTTGGGTGACGGTCGGATTTTGGAAGATTCTCCGACTGAGAATGACTTGATCGCAACTGAGAAGAAGATTGTTGCCATTTGGAAAGCTATGGAAGCAGCTTTCGATTCAAAGAGCTTTCCACCCAAGAAAAGCAAGCTCTGCGATTGGTGCGCTCATCAGAGTCTCTGTCCGGAATTCGGTGGCACTCCTCCCCCACTTCCGCTGCCGTGATCAATCTAATTTTATTTGAGTGCATCCCGGATCTCTAAGAGTGAGCGCGCAAAATTCAATCCAGTACGTGGGGTAACGGGCACCAAGTGCGGGACTGCATAGACAATTGCTCCGCTGGCCAGTGCTCCAATAACGCCGTTGGGCGAATCCTCCAGAATGATCGTCTCTTGAATATCTACACCTAGCCGGCTCGCCGCTTCAAGATACGGATCTGGGTGTGGCTTAGTGCGCGGTAGATCCGTCCCGGCGATCGTGGTGGCAAACGATGTGACCCCCGTCGAGCGCACGACGGCGTCTACCGTGTGGCGAGGGCTCGCTGAAACCAAAGCGTGCGGAATCCCCTGGGCGACGAGCAAGGCGAGGAGTTCCCTGCCCCCGAGCATGAGGTCAATTTCAAACTCGGAAATGCGTGCAGCTACGTCACGCGTAATCGTCTCAATCAAGCGGTCTCGATCATGGCGCTCTCCAGTTGCTGCAAAGGAGCGTTCAACGATGTGATCTCCCACGCGTGTCAAAGGCCCACCCACACAAATGCGTTGGTCCTCCTGGGACCACTCAAATCCTAAATCGCGGGCCACCGCGCTCTCGGAAAGCCACCACACAGGTTCGGTGTCTACTAAGAGGCCGTCCATGTCGAAAAGGATCGCCGAGGGCCTGGGAATTTTCATTGAACTGAGCCTAATCACTCGATGGCCCCTCGCACCCAGGTAGGCTCCTGGAGTGATGGAAATCATTGCGCTTCCGACGCTTCGTAAGCCTGTACTTATTGCCGCCTTCGAGGGGTGGAATGATGCGGGCAATGCAGCCACCGCCGCTGTCGAACATCTCATCGAAGTATGGGAAGCAGAAGAGATAGCTTTTTTTGACCCGGAGGATTACTACGATTTTCAAGTTAATCGACCCATCGTCCACGTCACTGAGGAATCTGGTCGGGAGATCGAGTGGCCCACCACCACGATAAGTGTGGCCACGCCGGCGCACCTGGATAGAGATTTTGTGATCGTTCGAGGAATCGAACCGTCTATGCGATGGCGTACTTTTTGCGAAGAGATGATCGGCATCATTGATGACCTTGAAGTTGAGTTGGTCGTGACGTTGGGCGCTCTCATTGCCGAAGTGCCTCATACGAGACCCATTCATATCATTGGCTCTGGATCGGATTCAGCAACGTCACTTCGATTTGGGTTACCACCGAGTCGCTATGAAGGACCCACAGGTATTGTCGGCGTCCTTCAGAATTCATGTTTGGCCGCTGGTGTAGATGCATTTTCGCTGTGGGCTCAGGTGCCTCACTATGTCTCACAGCCCCCTTGTCCTAAGGCAAGTTTGGCACTGGTGAACAGACTTGATGACCTACTTGGCGTACGAATTCCTATCGATGATCTCCAAGAGGAAGCGCTCGCTTGGGAGGTAGGTGTCGATCAACTCTCACTGGAAGATGCTGATGTTGCGCAATACGTGCAGGGTTTGGAAGAGCAACAGGATGCTGCAGACTTACCAGAGGCTAGTGGCGATGCGATTGCTCGAGAGTTTGAACGCTACTTAAGGCGTAGAGAAGAGCGCTAAAGCGCAATGCCTAAGAGCGTGTCTAACGCCCTAGACATCAAGCCAGGTCCACCCACATCGCCTTCACCGTGCTGCTTCCTAGCCCACTCATCGACTGCTTCTAGTGCCCTAGGAGTGTCTAGGTCATCCGATAGAGCACTGCGGATCGCCGCAATCGTTTCGTGTGCCGACGTTCCACGCGAGTGCGCAAATGCTTTCTTCCACTCTTGCAATCTATTATCTGCGCGCGCCAGTAAATCAGTGCTCCAATCGCGGTTGCTTCGATAGTGACTTTCCATGAGCGCAAGCCGTATGGCATTTGAGTCGACACCTGATTGACGCAATGTGGATACGAAGACGAGATTACCCTTGCTCTTACTCATCTTCTCCCCATCGAGACCAATCATTCCAGCATGTATGAAATTCTGAGCAAAGCGTTTACCTGTAAGAGCGAAAGCTTCTGAGGCGCCCATGTCATGATGTGGAAAGAGTAAATCTGATCCACCGCCTTGAACGTCAATACTTTGTCCAAGGTAATGAAGTGCAATAGCAGAGCACTCAATGTGCCAACCAGGGCGGCCTGCACCTAAGGAGCTCTCCCAGAAGGGCTCACCCTCTCGCTTCCCTCTCCAGAGCAGGCAATCTAGCGGGGCACGTTTTCCCACACGATCAGGGTCACCCCCACGTTCACCAAAAATCTTGAGTTGGGTAGATTCAGCGAGGTGGCTTCTACCGCCAAACTCTGGATCGCTGGCGACAGTGAAATACACATCTTGATCGACCCAATAGGCAGCCCCTGACGCTAAAAGTTTCGCCACGGCCTCAACTACAAGCGGAATGCTTTCAACTGCGCCGATGTATGCCATGGGTGGAATAACACGCAGTGCTGTCATATCTTCTCGGAAGAGTTGGGTTTCGCTCTCTGCGATGGATTCCCATGAGACTCCTCGTTCAGCTGCGCGTACCAGGAGAGGATCGTCGATATCGGTAACGTTCTGTACGTAGCGAACTGGATAGCCCGCATCAAGCCAGACCCGCTGAAGTAGATCAAATGCCACGTAAGTTGCCGCATGGCCCATGTGAGTAGCGTCGTATGGGGTTATTCCACAGACATAGAGATCGGCACGCTCCATTGATCCAGTGGGAATCAAGCGTTCAAACTCCGAACTCCACATGTTGATGCCGCTGAGATATGCGCCTTCACCAATTTTCGGGATGAATGGCGAGGGCCAGGAGATCACTGCAGGAGCCTACTACTTTTAGAAGGGTGGCCAAGGGACCGCCGGCCAATCATCGGAAGGTTGCGGAAATGTGCCCCGGCTGCTCAGACTCTCACTCCTTTTGACGAGAGCGACAATCTCCTCGGGATGTATGAGTTGCTCAAGAATGGGGAGCGCTTCTTCAAGACGATTCAGGTCGTTGAGTAACTCCACTGGTATCGGTTCTCCGCGGAATTGCCAAAGTACGGTTCGCAACTTATCTTCTTGATGAAAAGTTACTCCATGATCGCATCCGAAGATGCGGCCATCCACCGGCAGAATATGCCCGAACTTTCGATCTGTGTTGTTGATGAGCGCGTCGAAAAGCACCATTCGGATAATGTCTGTGTGGTCTCCTTGACCAACTTCGACGATGTCAATCTCTTCATCAATATCGATCCAGGATTGCACCATTCCGATTCCGTATGGACCATCTCGCAGGAGTGTTGGCGGCACTACATCCCAACCCAGGGTCTCGGAGAGCTGGAATGCGGCGACTTCTCTCTGTGCGAGCGTGCCATGCGGAAAGTCCCAGAGAGGTCGTTCGCCCCTAGTGGGCTTGTAGATGACATTACCCAAAAATTCTTCTCCTACACGAATGGATCCAAAGAGGGTCGCATTGGAGGCCTCGACAAGGCGTCCTGATACTTCAATCTCGCCGAGCGCGAGTTGGGTGAGTGAGAGCACTTTAGCGACGGTAACCGTTAGCTCTTGGACAAACATGACCGGTGGGATCGAGCACTATGCCGCAAAATGGGCAGGGTGGGCGGCCCGCAGAAACGACGGCTTGGGCACCAGTTGAAAATTCAAATGCGGCGTCAATCTTCAACTGAACACGCAAAAGATCGGGGCCCTCTTCTTCATCTTCGTCTAGCAAGGTCTCGCTATTCTCCGCGATTGCCTGCGCTTCAATAATGACTAGGTTCTCTTCATTACTGAATGCCAGACCGAGGACACCAACCCGAAACTCTTCCACAAGTGGAAGGTCTAAGGATGATCCACCAGGTTTTGCTTGAGGACTTGTGCGCCCCGCAATCATTTCGAGAATTCGAGCTGCAAGCAAAGAGACTTGTTCTTTTTCCAGAGAGACCGAAAATGATCTTCGGCCATCTATTACCTGCAAATAAAAAGTTCGTTCCCCAGGCAGGCCGATGGCGCCGGCTACAAAAGAGTCGGGATTATCGAACTCGTGAATGACTCGAGCCATCGCCGCCCCCTACCGTTGCTGCACTCTTTCGAACACCGAGTAAACTTTCCAGACCATCTGCTTTTATATTCTGCGATATAACAAATCGTGAGTTTCCTTCTTGCCGCAAAATTGAGACAGAAGCCGGGTCAACCACGATTTTCTGAAACGCATCCAGATGAAGGCCCAAGGAGTGCGCAATGATTGCCTTAATTACATCCCCATGAGTGCATATCGCAATTATTTGACGTTTCTTCCCTTTCGAATACTGAGTAAAAACGTCATCAATTGCCTGATTCACTCTTGCGTTCATTTCGAGGAAGGACTCGCCCTCAGGGAATCGCACTTGCGAAGGGGTGCTCTGAATTGCACTCCACTCCTTGCGTTTTGAAAGCGCAGACAATTTCAGCCCACTCCACACTCCATAATCCATCTCGATCAAATCAGCATTCTTGACTAATGAAATATTTGGATGGTTCGCACCGATAGTTCGTGCTGTTTGCATACATCGATCCAGCGGACTAGAGATCAAACCAGTGATGGGAACATTGGCCAATGCCAAAGCCAATCTCTTCGCTTGATCCTTACCAATTTCATCAAGATGTACGCCCTTCGCACGTCCGGCTAATACCCCAGAAGCGTTTGCCGACGAGCGAGCGTGTCGTACCAAGAGAATTTCGGACATCAGGAGATCACCCCAGCGCCGAGAGCTACGAACACCGCGGAACCCAGAGCAACGCGATAAATCATGAAGCCGAGGAATGTGTGTGTGGTGAGAAATTTGAGGAGCCAAGCGATGACGAGATAGCCCACTCCAAAAGCGATCACCGTGGCAAGAACGGTGGGGGCGACGCTCGGCGAGTCCGCTCCCCCGATCTTGCTCAGTTCTACACCTCCTGAGCCAAGGACTGCTGGGATGGCGAGGAGGAACGAGTACCGAGCCGCTGCCACCCGTGAATATCCCAGAGCCAAACCGGCGGCTATAGTGCCACCTGATCTCGAAACGCCCGGGATGAGCGCCAAACTTTGTGCAAGTCCGAATTTGATTGCGTCAGGGAGCGTAAGGGACGTCAATTCCTTGGTTTCTTTAGCGCGACGATCGACTACTCCAATTACGATTGCGAAAACTATGAGCGATAACGCAATGATTTTCAATGATCTGAATTGGTTTTCAATCGGATGCCTCAGCGAAAGGCCGAGAATCGCTATTGGTAGAGAACCAATTATGACGAATAGTGCGAGACGCCAATCGTTACTTTTTCGATAGGCGCTGCCAGTGAGACCCTTGAAGAATGCTTTAATAATCAGGATGATGTCTTTACGAAAATAGAGAAGTACTGCAATCTCCGTGCCAATTTGAGTCACCGCCGAGAAAGCCGCACCCGGATCTGACCACCCGAATACCGCCGCGGCAATTCGCATATGGGCATTTGATGAAATGGGAAGAAATTCAGTGAGACCTTGAACGACGCCCAACACGATCGATTCAAGAAAGGTCACGATGCGACTCCCGCTTTGTCGAATGCTTCTGCACCCATCCGTAGCGCCTTTATGCGCGCTTCAATGGGAACGGAGTCAGGTAGGGCCAACGCCAACGTAGTGACACCTGCCGCCGCGTGCGCTTGCATCTTCTCCGTCATGTGTTCAGGACCGCCCAGGAGGGAAGTCTGGTCGAGGAAATCAAAAGGAATGGCCATCATGGCTCCGTCGTAGTCGCGAGCGAGGTACTTGTCCTGCACCTCTTCCGCTTCCTTTTCGTAACCCATGCGCACCACCAAATTGTTATAGAAGTTCTTATCTCGACTCCCCATGCCGCCTACGTAAAGAGCCGCATAAGGTCGAACTAGATTGGCACACATCTCAATATCGCGACCGGGAACTATCGGCATGGTGGCCACCACGTCAAAACCTTCCATGGTCTTACCCACCTTGTCTCGGCCAGTTTGGATATGTGAAATCTGTTCGGGGGCGAAATCTGGAGCGAGGAAGACGGCCAGCCAACCGTCAGTGAGTTCACCTGCCAACTCCAAGTTCTTCGGTCCCACGGCCGCAAGCAGGATCGGAATCTCTTCACGAAACGGATGAATAGTGAGGCGGAGGGCTCTACCGGGACCATCAGGTAAGGGCAGCGGATAATGCACACCGTCGTGCTTCACGACCTGGCGACCCAACGCCAGCCGGAGGACCTCCAGATATTCACGAGTTCGTGCCAGCGGTGCGTCGAAGCGCACACCATGCCATCCTTCGCTGACCTGCGGCCCAGAAACTCCGATCCCAAGGCGAAAACGTCCCTCTGAGAGTGCATCGAGGGTGGCTGCCGTCATAGCTGTCAACGCGGGAGAGCGACCGGGAATCTGGAAGATCGCAGATCCCAGGCCGATCCGGGACGTCTTGGCCCCTATGAACGAGAGCACGGTGGCGGCGTCCGATCCATAAGCTTCCGCCGCCCAGACAGAATCAAACCCGAGACGTTCGGCCTCGAGGGCTAACTCAATATTGGCGGTGTTAGTAGCGGCCTCGCCTGACCAGTATCCGAGATTAAGTGCGAGCTTCATCATCCTCCGTAGCGTGGAAGATCAGATTACAGCCTCTTCGGGTACTAGTGTCGCGTACATGGAATTGCGCCGCCTCGGATCTACTGGTCTCCACCTCTCAAGGATTGGTCTAGGAACCATGACCTGGGGTCGAGATACTGACGAACATGAGGCAGCCGATCAATTGCGCGAATTTGTTGATGCGGGCGGAAATTTCGTTGACACCGCCGCGCTCTATGGAAGCGGCGATAGTGAACGGGTAGTGGGAGGTCTTCTCGGGGCACTTGTTAAGCGAGCGGACATTGTGCTCGCATCAAAGAGCGGACTCTCTTATGTAAATGGAGTGAGGGCTGTTGATACTTCAAAGCGCACCATTCTTCGAGAGTTAGACCAATCTTTACAACGACTTGGCACCGACCATCTCGACATTTGGCAACTACACGCATGGGATGACATCACGCCGTTGGATGAGTCTCTCGCAGCGCTCGATGTAGCCGTTATTTCTGGCCGAGTGCGGTATGCCGGAATTTCCAACTACACCGGTTGGCAAACAGCTCGGGCATTCTCGATTCAAGAGAGCGCAGCTCTCAAAGCTACGATCGCTTCGACACAGAATGAGTACTCACTCCTTTCGAGAAATGTGGAACGAGAGATACTCCCCTGCACACAAGCATTAGGGATGGGATTCTTAGCGTGGAGTCCACTTGGTCGCGGGGTGCTCACTGGCAAATATCGAAGTGGACTTCCGATTGATTCTCGTGGAGCAAGTCCACATTTTGCAGGTTTCGTGGAACCATATTTAGACCAACGTTCGCGCAGCATCGTTGATGCCGTGGCCGCCGCCTCAGACGGTCTTGGTATCGCGCCCTTGGAGGTTGCCCTCGCATGGGTGCGCGATGCTCCTGGGGTGACATCTGCAATCGTAGGTGCTCGAACTGCTGCGCAACTTCGTGGCGTGCTTCTAGCCGAAGGCGTTACCCTTCCTGCAGTTGTTCGTGATGCGCTAAATGATGTGTCGACTCCGAGCTGAGGGGATCTACCGATGGCCAGACAACAAAGCGTTTTGGAGTATCGAACGATTACTGTGCCTAAGGACTTCCCACGCAGTGCTGTGAAATCAATGCTCGTCGAAGAGGCCGAACTCCATCATTGGACGTTGGATAAGGTGCAGATTCGTCACGACGGAAAACGCATCATCACACTTCGACGGAGAATTATTCGAGCTACCAGAATTGATTTTGGCTAAACGTTTCGCAAGAAGCGATCCAGCACGCGTGCCCCAAATTTAAGGCTCTCCACCGGTACCCGCTCATCGATTCCATGAAAGAGCGCGGTGAAATCTAAATCTGCCGGCAACTTAAGTGGAGAGAATCCATAGCCCTTGATTCCCAGTTGTGAGAGCGCCTTATTGTCAGTGCCACCACTCAAGGTGTAAGGCACGGGAATCCCCTCTGGGTCCTCGGCAAGAATCGAATTAACCATGTTCTCCACCATCGCGCCTTCGAACGCAGCCTCAAGTGCAATGTCTGAAGTGATGGTCTCCACCCGCACTTTTTCTCCGGCCAAAGTACGAATTGTTTCGTTCAGTTCATCTTCAAATCCCGGAAGGAATCGACCGTCGATTACGGCACTCGCCGTCTGAGGAATCACGTTCTCCTTATACCCCGCATTAAGTCGTGTGGGATTTGCAGTATTCCGCAAAGTGGCACCGACCAGTCGGGCCACCGGGCCTAATCGCGCTACAAGAGGTTCAGGATCATTAGGGTCGTATTCGACTCCTAAAACTTCCGCAACTCGCTCAAGAAGTTCATCAACCGATTTGGTTCGACGAAGTGGCCACTCATAGTTTCCGATACGAGCAACTGCTTCGGCCACCGCCGTGACTGCGTTATCCGGATGCACCATAGAGCCATGACCAGCGCGCCCTTCAGCGACCAGGCGCATCCAATGGATCCCTTTCTGAGCAGTTTCGATCAGATAGAGGCGAGCTTTGTTTTCCAGGGTGATGGAGAATCCGCCCACCTCGGAGATCGCTTCATTGCATCCTGCAAAAACGTCTGGACGATTTTCTACCATCCACCGAGAGCCGTAGCTTCCGCCGGCTTCCTCATCGGCAAAGAAGACCAGTGAGATGTCACGAGGGGGTTGGTAGCCGCTTCGCGCCCAACTGCGCACGGTAGCGAGCATCATGGCGTCCATATCTTTCATGTCGACGGCTCCGCGGCCCCATACTGCGTCATCTTGGATCACACCAGAGAAGGGATCGACTGACCAATCTTTAGCATCGGCCGGGACCACATCGATATGGCCATGAAGGACTAACCCCGGGCGATCACTAGCACCCTTAATGCGAGCGGCCACGTTCGTGCGTCCAGGGGCAGATTCGATCAGTTCGGACTCAATGCCGACCTCTGCCAGACTTGAGTGAATGTAGCGGGCGACCTCTTGCTCATCACCGCGATCGCCAAAATTCTCTGAAGGGATTCTGATCAGGTCTTGCAGAATCGCAACGGTCTCATTCTCAATGGTCTCTTTCATGGCTACATCATGGCGCATGGGGATCCCTGATGGGCCTCTAGGGAGGGAAAAGCCGGCAAATTGGGTGGGAGTCGTTGAAGTTGGTACTCTCGCCCTTCACACCTTGTCCGGGTGGCGGAATAGGCAGACGCGCTAGCTTGAGGTGCTAGTGCCCGAAAGG
>JBAXIG010000003.1:0-51385 GCA_037138535.1 Actinomycetes bacterium | reverse complement strand
ATGGCGCCTACTAAAGCTGCCGTGGTCTACAAGAATGTTTCAATCACTCAAGTGAAATGCAGCAAAGGAAAAGTAACTAAGACTCTCACTGCCACAAAGTGTCCAAGTGGCTACAAGCTACTTTCAAAGAAAACCACCATTTCTAAGGTGCCCGTTCCACCTGCAGAGCCGAGCACACAGCCAATGGCACCCAGTAGTGGAGCTCAAGGCGGAGCTCAAGGTGGAGCTCAAGGCGGCCCCCAAGGTGTTACTGAAAAGTTTGAAAGCGTGGTGAAGTCATCCAATGGAATCTTCGCACTGAAGAGTACCTCTGCAGTCGACGAGGGCACCTTGCCAACGACTTACACCTGTGACGGCAAGAGTCTCTCTCCACAATTCTCGTGGAGTGGCACCCCTAGTGGAACCAAGAGCTATGCCCTCATCATGCATACGATTCCCGGTCCTGCGCGCCCGGGAGAGACCGCTGCAGCGGTGAGTTTCTCCTGGGTGCTCTACAACATTGCTGGAAGTACCACTTCGATAGCCGAAGGAGCAACAGATGTGGGTACTGCTGGTGTGCAATCACATGGACCCGGTGCATACGGCGCCCCGTGCTCTCAGGGATCGGGGGCAAAGCAATACACCTTCACCGTTTATGCGCTTTCATCCACGATCTCACTGGATGCAAAGAGTGCTACCGGTGATGCCGTCCGAAGTGCGATCAAATCAATAACACTTGCTTCGGCAGCGATGAATGTAAAAGCCTCCCGCGGTTAATTCCGGCAACCGTAGCGGAAATGAAGAAGCCCCGCACAAGGTGCGGGGCTTCTTCATGCGTTAAAAATTACTTCTTGGTTGCCCAGAAGATTTCTGCGATTTCGTCAATCTTGGCAAGCAAATTATCTGCGATTGCGACATCCATCGTGCCTTTCGTGCCTGCAGCGCCAGCCAATTTAGTGGCTTCGTTGAAGAGCACGTGCAAGTTGGGATGAGCCTCGAAGTGATTAGGCTTGAAGTAATCGGTCCAGAGCACCCAGAGGTGTTCTTTCACTAAATTCGAGCGATCTTCTTTAATGGCAACAGCGCGTTGCTTAAAGACCGCATCATCAGAGGCGTGGAATTTCTCAATGCAAGCCTTCACTGATTGCGCTTCGATTCTTGCCTGAGCTGGGTCATAGACCCCACAAGGCAAATCGCAATGCGCGTAAACGGTGATAGCTGGAGCGGTGAGTTGACGGAACAAGGCACTCTCCCTAAGTAGTTGGACGTGTATGAAAATAGTACTTGTAAGTGTGAGACTACCTTCCATGAGTAGAGCCGTCTCGTCCAACGAGCATCCATCTGCCCCGCGGAAAGGTCTCGGAAGGGTGGTGGTCTCCGGAGCGTCAATGGAGCCCGCCCTCTGTGAGGGAGACCGACTGCTGGTGCGCTGGGGAAGCGCCCCGAAGCCAGGTCACATCGTGGTGGTGGAGTGGCTTGGCCGTCCGGGAATTCTCTTGGTGAAGCGGGTCATTCGCCGAGAAGGTGCGGGCTGGTGGATCGAAGGTGACGGCGAGAGCCACGGCAACGATTCCCGATCCTTTGGCGCTATCTCGCCAGATGAGATTCTTGGGACGGTGCTGATTCGATATCAACGCGGCAAGCGCCCGAGAACATAGGATCAAGATATGTACTTCACTGATCGAGGGATCGAAGAACTCGTTAAACGTCGCGGAGAGGAAGAGGTCTCCCTTGAGTGGGTAGCTTTGCGCCTTCAAGAATTTACCGATGAACATCCAGAGCATGAAAGCGCTGTTGATCGCTTCGCAACCTGGCTAGCCCGACTCGATGATCAGGATGACGAATGAAAGCTATTTACGCTGCCCGCGCTTCAATGGAAGATCCGATATCAGCACTTGAAGTGGGCGAATTAGCGTCTCCCGAAATTCCTGAGGGTTGGGTCCGGGTACGCATTAAAAGTGCGAGCCTAAATCATCATGATCTCTGGTCACTGAAAGGCGTTGGTTTACCTGGCGATCGCCTACCGATGATTCTTGGTTGCGATGGCGCCGGGGTGACAGATGATGGAAGAGAAGTTCTCCTGCACTCTGTCATCAATGATCCGAGCTGGACTGGCTCCGAAACTCTTGACCCAAAGCGCTCCTTACTTTCAGAGAAGTTTCCGGGAACCCTCGCGGAGTACGTGTATGTACCTGCGCAAAATCTCTTACCAAAACCTGCCTACCTTTCTTGGGACGAAGCCGGATCACTCTCCACCGCTTGGCTTACTGCATTCAGTATGTTGAGGAAGGCAGGCCTTGCCCCGGGGGAGAAAGTGCTCATTCAAGGCGCCGGCGGCGGATTATCTACGGCGCTTATTCTTCTTGCGAAAGCTCAAGGTCTGGTGGTTTGGGTGACCTCGCGTAGTGCAGAGAAGCGAGCGCGCGCAACTTCTTTGGGCGCTGATGGAGTCTTCGAAAGTGGTGAGCGGTTGCCCGACCGAGTCGATGCAGTAATGGAAAGTGTGGGCGCTGCTACATGGCAACATAGCGTGCGCGCGCTTAGGCCCGGCGGAGCAATTGTGATTTCTGGAGCGACGAGTGGTGATGCCTCGCCAGCTGAGCTGACTCGTATCTTCTTCTTACAACTGCGCGTCTTGGGTTCGACTATGGGCTCTATTTCCGAGTTCCGAGAGATGCTTGATCTGATGGAAGCAAAGAAGATCACACCTGTTATTGACTCAACTTACGACTCTGCTGACGCACCCAAAGCATTTGCGCGCATGAACGATGGAGAACTCTTTGGCAAGGTTGTGATCCAGTTTTCTTCCTGATTTGTAAATTTCCAAACTATTAAACAGCGAAAGCAGCTTGGACCAAGGCAACTTGTTCGTCGTCATGGTGGTGGTGATCGCCGGTTGCTGGGCTGGCTGAAGCAGCGCGCGAAATAGGCGTGATCAACTTGCCAATGCGCGAAGGCAAGTTGAGTCCATAGAACGGCCACGCGCCTTGGTTTGCTGGCTCGTCTTGCACCCAACGAACTTCAGCGTTCGGGTGGGCGGCAAGTGCTGCTTGGATTTCCGTCTCGGGCATCGGATAAAGCTGCTCAATACGAATGATTGCCGTTGAGGAATCGGCTCGTTTTGTACGCTCTGCGATCAGGTCGTAGTAGACCTTGCCGCTACAAAGGAGCACGCGCGCAGCATTGGAAACTGTCGAGTCAGCAATCACTGGTTGGAAGTGTCCGTTGGTAAATTCCGACAGCGCTGCAGAAGCAGCTTTTAGGCGGAGCATCGATTTAGGAGTAAAGACCACCATTGGACGTTTAGCTGGATTCATTGCGTGCCAACGAAGTAGGTGGAAATACGACGAAGGTGAAGATGGTTGTGCCACGGTCATGTTCTCTTCTGCGCAGAGCGCCAAGAATCGTTCAATGCGGGCGGAGGAGTGATCTGGTCCCTGACCTTCGTAGCCGTGCGGCAAGAGCATGACGAGTGAAGAACGTTGTCCCCATTTTTGGAAAGAGGAAGAGATGAATTCATCGATGATTGTTTGGGCGCCATCGGCGAAGTCGCCAAATTGCGCCTCCCACAATACGAGAGCATCGCTCTGCTCGACGCTATAGCCATATTCAAAACCTAGGGCAGCGTACTCGCTCAGGAGTGAGTCGATGGCGAAGAATTTGCTGTTCCTTTCCATCCCAGAGAGTGGAGTCCACTCACCACCGTCTTCTTTGTCGATCACTACGCAGTGGCGTTGTCCGAAAGTGCCTCGCCTTGAATCTTGCCCAGCTAGCCGAATGTTCTGTCCAACACTTAATAGGGAGCCAAAGGCTAGTGCTTCACCCACGGCCCAATCGATTGTGGCATCGTCAAGTGCGGTAAGCCGACGTTGAATCTGTGGAAGCAACTTAGGATGCACATTGAATCCTTCAGGAACTGTGACCAGTGCCTTACCGATTTCGCGGGCAAGATTCTCTGAGATAGACGTGTGAACCTGTGATGGGTGTGGAACTAATGGCTCGGCCGGCAAGACTTTCTCTGGAGCGTGATCTTCGTGCGTATCGGCGAAGACGGTCTCAAGTAGTTGTTGGTAATCGCGCAAGGCACTCTCTGCTTCTTCGAGAGTGATATCTCCACGACCAACTAGCGCCTCTGCGAAAAGTTTTCGAGTGCTCCGCTTTGCATCGATGATTGCGTACATGAGAGGTTGTGTGAAGCTTGGTTCATCGGCTTCGTTGTGGCCGCGACGTCGGTAGCACACCATGTCAATGACAACATCTTTACGGAATCTTTGGCGATACTCGAAAGCTAAGTGAGCTATGCGTACGCAGGCTTCTGGATCATCACCATTCACATGGAAGATCGGAGCTTGCACCATGCGGGCTACATCGGTGCAGTAAACCGATGAACGCGACGCCGCGGGCGCAGTAGTGAAGCCCACTTGATTGTTGATGATGACGTGAATGGTGCCGCCTGTGCGGTAACCACGTAATTGCGAGAGGTTGAGAGTCTCGGCAACGACACCCTGTCCGGCGAATGCTGCATCACCGTGGACGAGAATCGGAAGGACGGTAAAGCCATCTTGTCCTTTATCGAGACGGTCCTGCTTGGCGCGCACTATGCCCTCCACAACGGGATTGACGGCTTCAAGGTGCGATGGGTTGGCGGCGAGAGATACCTCGGTGGTCTCACCGGCATCGGAAGTGAAAGTGCCGCGGGTACCTAAGTGGTACTTCACATCTCCCGACCCGTGGACGGAGACTGGGTCGTAATTACCTTCAAATTCGCGGAAAATTTGTCCATACGACTTGCCGGCGATGTTTGCGAGCACATTGAGGCGACCGCGGTGCGGCATGCCAATACACACTTCTTCAATGTTGGCGTGTGCCGCGCTAGAGAGGATGGCATCAAGCAGTGGGATTACGCTCTCTCCACCCTCAAGTGAAAAGCGTTTTTGCCCTACATACTTAGTTTGCAAGAAAGTTTCAAAAACTTCGGCGGCATTGAGTTTGCGGAGGATGCGCAACTGTTCCTCGCGTGGAGTCTTGGTTAAGCCAACTTCAATGCGGTTCTGGATCCACTTGCGTTCGGCTGGATCTTGGATGTGCATGTACTCGATTCCAACCGTGCGACAGTAGGAGTCGCGTAGCAAGCCAAGAATGTGGCGCAACTTCATAAACGGCAAACTGCCAAAACCTCCGGTAGCTACTTCCCTGTCAAGATCCCAAAGGGTGAGTCCATGTGAAACTATGTCGAGGTCAGGGTGTGAACGTTGCTTGAATTCAAGTGGATCAGTATCGGCCATGAGGTGACCACGTACGCGGTAAGAGTGGATGAGCTCTTGAACTCGAGCCGTCTTGTCAATGACGTCGTCCTTGACGCTGCGCTTATCGATCATCCAACGAACAGGCTCGTAGGGGATGCGAAGGGATTGGAATATTTCATCAAATAGTTCATCACTTAGCATCGCATCATGTATGCGGCGCAGAAAGTCTCCTGACTGTGCGCCCTGAATGATTCGATGGTCATAAGTGCTCGTGAGTGTGAAAGTCTTGCTAATCCCGACATCTGCAAGAGTCTCTTCACTTGCGCCCTGAAATTCTGCTGGGTATTCAAGGGCGCCTACGCCGATGATGGCTCCTTGTCCTGCCATCAGGCGAGGCACAGAGTGCACTGTTCCAATGGTTCCAGGATTTGTAAGTGAAATTGTGGTGTCGGCGTAATCCTCGACAGTAAGTTTTCCTTGACGAGCTTTGCGCACCACGTCTTCGTATGCGCTCCAGAATTGCGCGAAGTCGAGTGATTCGCAACCCTTGATGTTCGGCACGAGGAGTTGGCGGGTGCCATCTGACTTAGCAAGGTCAATGGCAATGCCCATGTTGACGTGATCAGGGTGTCCAAGGGCTGGCTTTCCGTCAACGAGTGCGTAGAACGAATTCATCTCGGGCATCTGCTTGAGTGCGCGTAGCATTGCGAAAGCAATGATGTGTGTGAAGGAAATCTTTCCACCACGACTACGAGCTAAGTGGTTATTAATCACTACTCTGTTATCGATCAGAAGTTTTGCGGGGATGGCGCGAACGCTGGTCGCTACCGGAACAGTGAGTGAACCTTCCATGTTTGTGACCACGCGCGCAGCAACACCTCGAAGAGTTTCAATGTTCGCTCCACTTGGAATCGTTGGAGCAGCAATGGCCGGTGCAGAAATAGCCGGCGCAGGAATGGTTGGCGCAGCAGTAGATTCGGGTGAGGTGGCGCTGATGGGAGCCGTAACAACTGGCGCCGGTGGGCTTACTCGACCTGACACAGGATTGCTGCTGGGAAATTGTGGCGTCACAGGAGCACCAGCGGTGGGGGAAATAGTCGGAAGGGCGCGGGCTGACGTACTTCCGGGGGTGAAGTCTGCAAAAAAGTCCCACCACGCTTTATCTACCGAGTTGGGGTCCTGGCGGTAACGCTCGTACATCTCTTCTACCAGCCACTCATTCGGGCCAAATTGCGCGAGCGGGTGCTGTGGTTCTGAAGTCACGATCTCTCCCCTGGGGACGCCAACTAAATATCTTGACATCGTTAGATTAGTGGCGTCAGACCCCTCTTTGCGAACTGGAGGGGGAGGATTTGTGGCCCTACCCCTAGGTAAAATTCGTGGCTGGGTCTCTCCCCACTCCCGCTGTAGTGCCCCCGGCAGGATTCGAACCTGCGCCCCCGCCTCCGGAGGGCGGTGCTCTATCCCCTGAGCTACGGGGGCATCTGGGAGCGAGGGTATCAGCCGCATCGGTAGCCTTAGGTCATGAATCCGGCCGCGCTCGAGGCGCTCATCCTCCAAGTGCTCAGGGAGAGCCCTGAAATCTCACCCGCCGAGCACCTCCCTCAGACTGTCTCGGTGGAGCGCCCGAAGAATCGTGAGCATGGTGATTACGCCACCAATATCGCGCTGGTGCTCACGAAAGCCGTAGGCAAACCCCCTCGGGAAATTGCCGAAGCCCTCGCCCGTAAACTCATAGGCCATATAGATATTGCATCCGTCGATGTAGCCGGACCTGGTTTTCTTAACATCACTTTTTCGGCAGCATCTCAAGGTGAACTAGCTCGCACTATCTTGAATGCTGGAACAGTTTATGGATATGGCAATGCGCTCGCCGGCGTGCGCGTTAATCTGGAATTCATCAGCGCAAATCCCACAGGGCCCTTGCATCTCGGACATACACGGTGGGCAGCAGTAGGCGATGCACTTGGTCGAGTACTCACAGCGGCAGGCGCAGATGTGAAACGTGAGTTCTACATTAATGATCGCGGAGTACAGATGGATCGTTTTGGTGCATCCCTGATGGCAACCGCGCACAGTGAGCCAACTCCAGAGGATGGTTATCACGGTGCGTATATTCAAGAACTGGCCATTGATATTCTTACAAAGAATCCAGAGATCATGGTGTTACCGCAGGTTGATCAACTTGTAGCATTTCGTGAGGCAGGATACGAACTTCAATTAGCTCAACAGCAAGGCGTCCTGGATCTCTTTGATACTCACTTTGATGTCTGGTTCTCGGAGCGCGGCTTGCACTCTTCGGATGCAGTGGCACGAGCATTTTCCAAACTTCGAGAGCAAGGTCATGTTTTTGAATTCGAAGGTGCCGTCTGGTTACGCACTACAGATTTTGGAGACGACAAAGATCGCGTTCTCGTAAAAGCTGATGGCGAGCTCACTTACTTTGCGTCTGATACGGCCTATTACGTCGACAAACGTTCTCGTGGATTCGATATTTGCATTTATATGCTCGGTGCAGATCATCATGGCTATGTAGGTCGCCTCAAAGCTATCGCTGCCTGTGCCGGTGATGATCCGGAATTCAATATTCAAATATTGATTGGTCAAATGGTGAAAATCGTCGAAGGTGGTCTAGAGGTCAAGCTCTCAAAGCGAGCTGGAACTATTATCACCCTTGAAGATATCGTCGAAATGGTTGGCGTCGATGCAACTCGATACACCTTGATTCGATACCCCACTGATACCCCGATGACGATGGATGTAGACATTCTTAAGAGTCGCACCAACGAGAACCCGGTCTACTACGTGCAATATGCGCATGCACGAATCTGTGGCGTGCTTCGAAACGCTGAAGAGGTCGGCATTCCCATGGATATTGCTGGTTTTGATACTGCATCGCTTACGCATGAACGTGAGAACGACCTCCTGGGTGTGCTTGGTGAATTCCCGCGAGTGGTGCAATTCTCTGCAGAGTTGCGTGAGCCTCATCGGGTTGCGCGTTATCTAGAAGAGCTCGCAGGTACGTATCACCGTTTTTATGACGCTTGCCGTGTGCTTCCTCTTGGCGATGAAGAAATCAGTTCAATACATAAAGCACGCGTCGTACTTTCGGCCGCGGCTCAACAGGTCTTTGCTAACGGACTTTCTATGTTGGGTGTCTCGGCACCGGAGCGGATGTGATGAGCATGTGGTCAAAGAATGCTTTATGGGCTGCCGATGGTGAGCTCTTCATTGCCGGAATCTCAGCGACGACGTTGGCATCTGAGTTTGGTACACCACTCTTTGTGTTAGACGAAGATGATTTTCGTTCCAATGCCCGGAGATTTGTAGATGCATTCGAAGAGGCATTTGGAGCCGGAAAAGTATCGGTTTATTACGCAGGAAAGGCTTTTCTTTCAGCCAGTGTTATCAAGTGGTTGGAAGAAGATGGACTCAACTTAGACGTCTGCACGGGTGGTGAGTTAGCTGTTGCCAAGCTAGCAAAATTCCCACCTTCTCGGATTGAGTTTCACGGAAATAATAAAAGCGTTGCGGAAATAGAAGATGCACTGGACTACGGTGTGGAGTACATTGCCATCGATTCATTTGTTGAAATTAATCGCGTCGAAAAAGCAGCAGCTGCCCGCGGAATGATTCAGAAAGTGATCATTCGTACCACTCCAGGAATCGAAGCTCATACTCATGAATTCATTGCCACCGCTCACGAAGATGTGAAGTTTGGTTTCAGCATTGCCTCTGGCGCCGCACTCGAAGCGGCTCGTCAGGTCCGTGGGGCCACACACCTAGACCTGCAAGGACTTCATGCACATATTGGTTCGCAGATCTTTGATACTGATGGTTACGAGTTGGCCGCAGAGCGGATTATCGAGTTGCTTGCGACCATTCGCGACGAGAGCAATTCAGAACTTCCGCTTTTAGATTTGGGTGGTGGCTTTGGCATTGCATATCTCGCTGAGGAATCGGCACTGGACCCAGCCGCAGTCGCGAGGAAAATGCACTCAGTTATTGTTGCATCGTGTGAGGCTTATGGACTCAAAGTGCCGCACATTTCCATTGAACCAGGGCGCGCGATTGTAGGGCCGTCGATGGCAACGGTTTATGAAGTGGGCACCACGAAATCGGTCACTCTCGACGATGGCGGATCGCGCGCCTATATCGCTGTTGATGGTGGGATGAGTGACAATATTCGCCCGGCGCTCTATGACGCCGAGTACACCGTTGTTTTAGCGAATCGAAGGTCTACCGCCCCCTTGCGGCCCTCTCGGGTTGTGGGCAAGCATTGCGAGAGTGGCGACATCATTATTAAGAATGTCGACCTACCGGGCGATATCGCGCCCGGAGACCTCTTAGCCACTCCTGTGACCGGGGCTTACGGTCGAAGCATGGCGAGCAATTACAACCATATTTCACGCCCCCCGGTAGTTGCTGTGTCAGATGGTAAGGCTCGGATTATCGTGCGCCGCGAAACGCACGAAGATCTCCTTCGCCTCGAGAATATGGAAGGCTAGGAACATGTCTTCCTTAGATCTCACTATGAACGTTGGGCTTCTCGGCGGCGGCGTCGTGGGTGCAAGCGTTTATCAGCTTGCCAATTCGCAAGCAGCCGACCTTGCGGCACGTACGGGAGTGAAATTAGCGGTCACTCGCGTGGCGGTGCAATCTCTTGATAAGGCGCGTGAAATTCCTGCTGAAGTTCTGACGACTGATGCGCAAAGTATTGTTGACGATCCATCGATCGACATCGTCATTGAACTAATAGGCGGCATTGAGCCGGCTCGATCACTCATCTTGAGCGCGCTCAAGTCAGGCAAGTCTGTCATCACCGCGAACAAGGCGCTTCTTGCCGAAGATGGGCCGACACTTTTTAAAGTTGCACGCGACAATGGTGTAGATATTTACTACGAAGCCTCTGTTGCTGGCGCCATTCCACTTCTTCGCCCCATCCGCGAATCCCTCGCTGGGGATCAAATCACCCGAGTCATGGGAATCGTCAACGGCACTACCAACTTCATCCTCACCAAAATGGACGAAGAAGGTTCATCTTTTGAAACGGTATTGGCAGAAGCACAGGCTCTTGGATATGCCGAAGCAGATCCCACTGCCGACATCGAAGCATTTGACGCGGCAGCAAAAGCGGCAATCTTGGCGAGCTTGGCATTTCACTCTCGAGTAACTGTTGACGATGTTTCACGCGAAGGTATTACCCAGATAAGCGCTGCTGACATCGCATCTGCACATGCGATGAATCACGTCATCAAGCTCTTAGCGATTGCCGAGCTCTTGCCTGATAACCGACTCGCGGTCCGCGTACATCCGACTTTGATCCCACGTTCACACCCACTCGCTGCAGTCCGCGAAGCTTTCAATGCAGTCTTTGTTGAGGCGAGCGCCGCCGGTGAGGTCATGTTCTACGGCCGCGGTGCTGGTGGTTTACCTACAGCGAGTGCGGTCCTTGGCGATCTTGTTGCAGTAGTTCGTAATCGCGCGGCGAATACGACCGGTTCGCAAGAGAGTGCTTACGCCGAGCGTTCGGTGGCATCGCTCAGTGATACATCGACCCGCTACCACGTACGTCTAGAAGTTTCTGATCGCTCCGGTGTACTTGCGGCTGTCGCGCAGATTTTTGCGAAGCATGCAGTTTCTATTCAAACGGTTCGCCAGAGTGGTCGTGGTGATGATGCTGAATTAGTAATCGTGAGCCATTTAGCAAGCGAGGCAGACCTAGCCGCTACGGTGGCTGATTTGCGCGGCATGGAAGTTGTTCGTGATGTGGCAAGTGTCCTTCGTGTGATTGGTGGAGCAGCATGACGCATCAATGGCGTGGTGTTATCGAGGAGTATCGGGAATGGTTGCCGGTCTCCGATAAGACTCCAGTGGTCTCACTGCTCGAGGGCGGCACTCCGCTCGTGTATGCCTGCGTGCTCTCCGAGATGCTAGGTAATCAGGTATGGCTCAAGGTAGAGGCCAGCAACCCCACAGGTTCTTTCAAGGATCGTGGCATGACAATGGCAATCAGTAAGGCTGCCGAAGATGGTGCAAAGGCTGTCGTGTGTGCTTCGACGGGTAATACAAGCGCCAGCGCAGCGGCCTATGCCACCAAAGCAGGCATGACTTCTGCTGTGCTCGTTCCAGAAGGCAAGATTGCAATGGGCAAGTTGGCTCAAGCCGTTGCTCATGGTGCGCGCATTCTTCAAGTCGAGGGCAATTTTGATCAATGTCTTGACTTGGCGCGCGGCTTAGCCGAGAACTTTCCCATTGCACTGGTCAACTCCGTCAATCCGTTTCGCTTACAAGGTCAAAAGACGGGCGCCTTTGAAGTTATCGACGCGTTAGGTTTTGCTCCAGACATTCACGCTCTCCCGGTGGGAAATGCCGGAAACATTTCGGCTTACTGGATGGGTTATAAAGAGTATGAGGTAGGAGGTAAGGCAAACTCCAGGCCAGCAATGTGGGGCTTTCAAGCTGAAGGAGCCGCACCACTCGTGCGCGGGCACGTGGTCCCGAATCCAGAAACCATAGCCACAGCTATTCGAATTGGTAATCCAGCCTCATGGGATTTGGCGGTAGATGCCATCAAGAGTTCCGGTGGTCTCATTGATATGGTCACCGACGATGAAATTCTGAGCGCTTACCGGATTCTTTCATCTCGCGAAGGTGTCTTTGTTGAGCCATCAAGTGCATCAGGAGTGGCTGGATTGATCAAGAAGAAGAATGCTGGCGAGTTGCCGACGAACAAGCGAATCGTTATTACGGTCACTGGGCACGGACTCAAAGATGTGCAATGGGCACTCGAAGGAAATGCAGCGGCCACCCCGGTGATCATTCCAGTTGATGTTCAAGCGGCTGCCAAAGAATTGAATCTCTGATGAGTGTGAAGCCTGTATTCAAGGCAAAACCAGTCACCATCTCAATTCCTGCAACGAGTGCAAATCTCGGGCCGGGATTTGATGCTCTGGGTTTGGCACTTGATATTCGCGATGTCATCGCCGCTCAAGTGCTCGATGAAAAAGGTTTAGATGTTGAAGTAGCTGGAGAAGGCGCTGAAGAATTGCGCAGAGACGCCAAGCACCTCGTGGTGAAGTCGATGTTTGAAGCCTTCGATGCCATGGGTGGGCGTCCTCGCGGACTTGCCATTCGGTGTGCAAATGCAATCCCGCACTCACGTGGCTTGGGCTCTTCCGCGGCGGCCATTGTGGGTGGCATGGCGCTTGCCCGTGCACTCGTACTGAGTGGGAACGAACGCTTGCCAGATACTGAATTATTGAATCTAGCTACCAAACAAGAGGGCCATCCGGACAATGTTGCGGCCGCGCTTTATGGTGGCGCCACCATCGCTTGGATGGACGGCGATCGAGCCAAGAGCGCGCGTCTTACCCCACACGCTGACATTTCTGCTGTGGCGTTCATTCCACAAAGTGCACTCTCCACTTCAAAAGCTAGGCGATTACTTCCTGAGTCCATTCCACATCGTGATGCAGTTATTTCGGCGGGACGAGCAGCGCTGCTCGTTGAGGCGCTTACTCATCATCCAGAATTTCTCTTTGATGCCACGCAAGATCTTCTGCATCAGGAGTACCGCCGAGAAGCAATGCCACGTTCATTAGCTCTGATGAAGAAATTGCGTGATGCCGGACATGCCGCTTTCATCTCGGGTGCCGGCCCTACTGTTTTACTGCTCACCACCGAGAAAGGTGCCGATTGGGCAGCCTTCGGGGGAACCACCTTCGAGAGCCGAGACGTGGCTATCTCGAACGCCGGACCACAGGTTTTTGACAACTAATTTGACCGACAGATTTGACCGACAGGGCCGGGGTGCTACGCTCTCCTTGTCTGGCTCTATTAGCCACATTCTGAGTTTCTTTTTTTCACCAAAGTAAACTCAAACCAATCTATAGAAAATGAATGAGGACCCGTGAGCGATTCCACTCGCGCAAAGAAGAAGGGCGACACGCTCGCCACCATGCTGCTACCTGAACTCCAATCTGTAGCAGCCAGACTTGAGATCGATGGCGCACCTAAGCTCCGTAAGGGAGATTTGGTAGCTGCTATTGAGGCTAAGCAAGCCGAGAATCGGGCGGCAGCTGCAAAGCCACCCAAGGCAGATAAGTCGGCACGCAAGGAGGCAGCGCGCGAAGAGAACTCGGATTCTGAAAGTTCAAACAGTAATTCTGATAATTCTGATAATTCAACAAATTCTGATCGCGATGACCGCGGCGGTAATCGAAATTATGAAGATCGCGGAAACCGTCGCGGCCGTAATCGCAATCGTGGGGATCGAGGCGACCGTGGGGATCGTAATGACCGTAACGATCGCGGGGATCGCAACGACCGTAACGATCGCGGGGATCGCAACGATCGCATGCGCAATCGCAATGAAGAGCCAGTCATTTCTGAAGATGATGTGCTTTTGCCGGTAGCTGGCATCCTTGATGTGCTCGACAGTTACGCTTTCGTGCGAACTGGCGGATACCTTCCTGGTCCCAACGATGTTTATGTATCACTGCAGCAAGTGCGTCGATACGGTCTTCGCAAGGGAGACGTTGTTACGGGCGCAATCCGCCAACCGAGTGAAGGAGAGCGTCGCGAGAAGTTCAACGCATTAGTGCGCCTCGACACCATTAACGGTACGGATCCCGAGCAATCTCGTAATCGGGTTGATTTCTCTAAGCTCGTACCGCTCTATCCACAACAACGTCTTCGCCTCGAAACAGAGGGGTCAATACTTACCACTCGAGTGATCGATTTAATCTCACCTATTGGTAAGGGACAACGCGGACTCATTGTTTCGCCACCTAAGGCTGGTAAAACAATGGTGTTGCAAGCGATTGCAAATGCCATCACTACCAACAATCCTGAGTGCCACTTGATGGTGGTGCTTGTTGATGAGCGGCCAGAAGAAGTGACCGACATGCAACGTTCCGTGAAGGGTGAAGTAATCGCTTCGACTTTTGATCGGCCTGCCGAAGATCACACCACCGTTGCTGAGCTTGCTATTGAACGAGCAAAGCGCTTGGTGGAACTTGGGCACGATGTTGTTATCTTGCTCGATTCAATCACTCGTCTCGGTCGTGCATACAACCTCTCGGCTCCCGCAAGCGGTCGCATTCTCTCCGGTGGTGTTGATTCAGCAGCGCTGTACCCGCCCAAGAAGTTCTTTGGAGCAGCGCGTAACATCGAGGACGGTGGCTCGCTCACCATTTTGGCAACCGCACTAGTAGACACTGGCTCTCGGATGGACGAAGTTATCTTTGAAGAGTTCAAGGGCACTGGAAACCTCGAGCTCATCCTTGATCGACGCTTTGCAGATAAGCGCATTTTCCCTGCCGTGAACATCGATGGCTCGGGCACGCGTAAGGAAGAGATCTTGATGGGCGCTGAGGAGTTGGCGATCGTCTGGAAACTTCGCCGCGTGCTTCATGCTCTCGACTCGCAACAGGCGCTTGAGTTGCTCTTGGAGAAGATGAAGGGCACGAAGAACAACGTGGAATTCCTGATGCAAATCCAGAAGACCACCGTGGGACCTGGCGGCGAGGGGTAACAACTCCTCGTGGAGGAGCGTAATTGAGCGTAAAACGCCCGATTACCTCCCTACCGACGGCTCAGGTTAGAATTGTGTACGCTCCGGTTCACGTGGCTAGTTGGCTTCGACCCGGCGCACCGCGACACTTTGTCGCCCGACAGTAGGAGAGATTCGTGAAGCCAGAGATCCACCCCGAATATGTGAGCACTCAAGTAACGTGCTCCTGCGGCGAAACTTTCGTTACGCGTTCCACCTCAAAGAGTGGCGCAATTCATTCAGACGTATGTTCAGCCTGTCACCCCTTCTACACGGG
This sequence comes from Actinomycetes bacterium, assembly GCA_037138535.1. Classification (GTDB taxonomy): domain Bacteria; phylum Actinomycetota; class Actinomycetes; order Nanopelagicales; family Nanopelagicaceae. Next base: position 36,327 of record JBAXIG010000003.1, on the reverse strand, counting down.
TAAGCAGAAGATTCTCGATACCGGTGGACGTGTGGCTAAGTTCGAACAACGCTTCGGCAAGAAATAGTTTTCTAGACGCCGTGTGCTCCGCAGTTGCGGGGTACACGGCGTTTGCTATTTATCAGTTAAATAGATGCACAAGAGGAGTCACCAATGTCCAACGATTTTGGATCAGCCCTCGAACTACTTCGTGAGTATGCGGAGATTGAAGGCGAGCTGGCTGATCCTGCGGTACACGGAGACCCGGCGCGCGCTCGCCAACTTGGTCGTCGTTATGCCCAGCTCGGACCAGTCGTTGCTGGATATAACTCATGGAAGAGTGCTGAAGAAGAATTAGATACTGCCCGCGAACTTTCCACTGAAGATGAGTCCTTCAAAGCCGAATTGCCTGCACTGCAAGAATTATTGGAGAGTAGCGCGGCGACCCTTCAAGAGCTGCTCTTGCCTCGCGATCCAGATGATGATCGTGACGTCATTGTTGAAATCAAGGCTGGCGAAGGTGGCGATGAATCCGCACTCTTCGCCGGTGACTTACTTCGCATGTACATGCGCTTTGCTGAGCGCGTCGGCTGGAAGGTCGAAGTCATTGATGTCACCGAAAGCGATCTGGGTGGATACAAGGATGTTTCTATCGCGATGAAGAGCAAAGGAACACCTCAACCAGGAATGGCTCCGTGGGCGCGCCTCAAGTACGAAGGCGGCGTCCATCGGGTCCAACGAGTTCCGGAAACCGAATCACAAGGCCGCATTCATACTTCGGCCGCTGGCGTGCTGGTGATGCCCGAAGCAGAAGAAGTTGATGTGACGCTCGATCTCAACGATCTTCGGGTCGACGTTTATCGCTCGAGTGGTCCTGGTGGGCAGAGCGTGAATACCACTGACTCCGCCGTGCGACTTACGCATATTCCTACCGGCATCGTGGTCTCGTGCCAGAATGAGAAGAGCCAACTTCAGAATAAGGAATCTGCGCTTCGCATTATGCGCGCACGCCTACTCTCTGCAGCCAAAGAAGCACAAGATGCAGCGGCATCTGACGCCCGACGTTCACAAGTTCGAACTGTTGATCGCAGCGAGCGAATTCGTACATACAACTTCCCGGAAAATCGCATCAGCGACCACCGCACCAACTTCAAGTCATACAATCTGAGCGCAGTTCTTGATGGTGATCTCGAAGCAGTCATTCAATCTTTGGTTGATGCCGATACTGCAGCGAAACTTTCCGCTGTAGGTGCTACGGATCAGACTCGTAGGTCGTAACAGTGGCAGAGAGCGTGCGCGAGTTGATAGCCGAGGCAACTCGTGAACTCAGTGATGCAGGCGTAGCCTCTCCTCGGGTAGATGCCGAATTGATCGCTGCCCATGTCCTAGACACTGAGCGTGGAAGAATCTTTACCTATGAGCATTTCTCGCCGGCACAAGCGAATTCGTTTCGCTCTTACATAGATACGCGTTGTAGCCATGTGCCAGTGCAGTACATCATCGGTCTGGCACCATTTAGATATCTCGAGGTAGAGGTAGGACCCGGTGTGCTTATCCCTCGCCCGGAAACTGAACTTGTTGCTCAGCATGCGATAGATACTGCTAAGTCGATGCCCGGAGCTCCGATCGTGGTAGATCTTGGATCTGGAAGTGGTGCGATCGCACTTTCGATTGCCACCGAGGCGCCACGTTCACGAGTACTTGCCGTTGAACGTGAGTCTTCGGCATTCGTCTGGCTAAAGAGGAATGTGGCTAACTTGGCTCCGGCGATTGAATGCAAGCAAGGAGACGTGGCAGACGCGCTCCAAGAACTCAATGGCCAAGTTGACATTGCAGTAGCAAATCCTCCCTACGTTAACTCGCACTCAGAAATGCCCTTCGAAGTGAGCAACTTTGAACCAGCGGAGGCCCTCTTCGGTGGGGGAGATGCGGGAATAGAAATCCCAAGTCTCTTTGCGAAAGCCGCATCGCGACTCTTAAAACAAGGCGGCACATTCATCTGCGAACATGGCGAAGACCAAGGCCCGGCCATCGCAGCCCTCTTATCGCCAGACTTCGTGAAAGTCACACTGCATACCGATTTCAATGACCGACCTCGTTGGACTTCAGCGGTGAGGAGGTAGCAATGGCTCACACACTTTTGCTCGATGATGAATCTGTCACTCAAGCTGCCGAAATAATCCGCCGAGGCGGGGTGGTTGCATTCCCTGATGAGCACGCTTACCTCTTACTTGCAGACGCCTTTCACCTCACTGCTACTGCACGCATTCGCGAACTACGCATGATGGAGTCAGGGGCAACTCTTCAAGTCCTCATTGCAGATCAACCCACTTTGCATGGGATTGCTCGTGAGATAGACGACGAAGGCTCGGCACTTGTTGAGGCCTTCTGGCCGGGACCGCTAGCGCTGCTGGTGCTCGCCCAAGGTGGCCTCTCCTGGGATTTGGGGGATCGTCGCGAGATGGGAGCTTTCCTCGTTCGTCAACCTCGTTCCACTCGGCTACGTGAATTACTCCGCCTCACCGGGCCACTTGCATGCGGGCTCGCCTCGCGCACGGGGGAGCCACTTGCCCATGAAGTGGGAGAGATTGCGGTCGCTGATGAATGTGACCTGGTCATTGATGGGGGCGAAGTGAACGCTGCAGGCACATCTTCAGTAATAGATCTCACAGTGAAGCCCCCTCGTTTAGTGCGGCGCGGGAGCATATCGTTCTTTGACCTCGCCAAGGTTGCGTCTTCCTTGGTCGTAGAGTGAGTACACGACGAAAGGAAGCGATATGAGTTCAGAGTTCTGGGGTCCAGATTTCGATGCATTGAAATCTCAGGATCCAGAGATTGCCACCATCATCATTGATGAATTAGATCGGCAGCGTGACGGACTACAACTTATCGCGAGTGAGAATTTTACTTCGCCTGCAGTGCTAGCAGCGCTTGGTTCAACGCTTTCAAATAAATACGCAGAGGGATATCCAGGAAAGCGATATTACGGTGGATGTGCTGATGTAGATCGTGCTGAGATACTTGGCATTGAGCGTGCGAAGGCCCTTTTTGGTGCGGAGCATGCAAATTTGCAACCGCACTCTGGTGCCAGTGCAAATATTGCAGTGTATGCAGCTTTCACTAAGCCAGGAGACACCGTCCTCGCTATGTCGTTGCCGCATGGTGGACATCTCACTCATGGATCCAAAGTAAATTTCTCGGGTAAATGGTTTGACATAGTCTCTTATGGCGTTCGTCAAGATACGGAACTCATTGATTACGACGAGCTTCGTGACTTAGCATTAAAGCACCGCCCCAAAATGATTTGCTCTGGCGCGACCGCATATCCGCGCCTTGTAGATTTCGCAAAGGTGCGTGAGATTTGTGACGAGGCGGGTGCGATCATGTGGGTCGATGCTGCGCACTTCATCGGATTAGTAGCCGGAAAAGCTATTCCTTCACCGGTTCCGTATGCCGACGTGGTTTCGTTTACTACCCATAAGGTGTTGCGCGGTCCGCGCGGAGGAATGATCCTTTCTAAGTCGGCACACGCGGCCGCCATCGATAAAGCTATTTTTCCCGGCATGCAAGGTGGTCCACTTATGCATGCCGTGGCTGCCAAGGCGGTTGCGCTGAAGGAAGCGTCTACGCCCGCCTACCAAAATTATGCAAAGAGCGTTATTGCAAATGCGCAGGCGCTCTCTTCGGGATTGGCTGAGCACGGAATGCGCTCAGTTTCGGGAGGCACGGACACCCATCTTGCTTTGATTGATTTGCAAGCACTCGGTGTAAACGGCGCAGATGCTGAGAAACGGTGCGATGCCGCTGGAATTACCTTGAACAAGAATTCCATTCCATTCGACCCCGAGGCACCCTCGGTCACCTCCGGAATTCGGGTGGGCACGCCGTCCACCACCACGCAGGGAATGGGCATCCCAGAAATGGCCACAATTGCAGAGTTCATTTCCCGGGCAGTACGCGGTGAAGGCGACCCTGGAGAAATTCGTGCGCAGGTAACCGAGTTAACTCACGCATTTCCGGCGTATCCTCGATAGGTGCGCGAGTATCTCTTTGCTGCCCTCATCGCTTCGGCGGTGACATATTTAGCGACGCCATTTTTTAAGTTGTTGGCAATTCGTCGCGGAGCAATGGCGCCGATTAGGGCTCGCGATGTGCATTCAGTCCCTACTCCGCGTTGGGGTGGGTTAGCCATGTTGGCTGGTCTCTCAGTTGGATTAGTAGTGGCCTACCACTTGCCATTGCTCCATAAAGCTTTTGAAAATTCACACGACCCGATCGCTATTGCGAGTGGCGCATTAGTAATAGCGCTCCTTGGGGCCGCGGATGATCTTTGGGAGCTTGACGCCCTGACCAAGTTTGCCGGGCAAGCTCTCGCTGCTGGAGTTATGGCGATCCAAGGAGTGCAACTCTTATGGCTACCCATCAATGGTGTCATCGCCCTACCACCTACCCTTGGGGTTGTTGCTACCGTGCTCGTTGTTTTGGTGGCAATCAACGCGGTGAACTTTGTTGACGGACTCGATGGTTTGGCTGCCGGGATTGTTGCTATAGGTGGAATTGCCTTCTTCTCATTCTCATATCTCTTAGCCGTGATGCACGGATTTAGCCGGGCGGGTACTGCGACGCTTTTCACTGCACTCTTGGTGGGAATCTGCTTGGGATTCCTACCTCATAACGTTTACCCTGCCAAGATTTTTATGGGTGATTCCGGGTCTATGTTGCTCGGCTATTTACTGGCTGCATGCACCATCAGTATCACTGGCCAACTCGATGCCAATGCTCTTTCTGCGGAGAATCTAGCGCCCGCACTCTTGCCACTCGTATTACCTCTAGCCATCCTTGCTATTCCGCTCTTGGATCTTGCGTGGGCTGTCATTCGACGCACTGCTGCCGGCAAATCGCCATTTACGCCAGACAAACACCATCTTCATCATCGACTATTGCGCATTGGTCACTCACCACGACGAGCAACGTCGGTGCTATACATGTGGACGGCTGCCATCGCTTTTCCAGTAAGTGCTATTGCTTTCATCCCGATCAGATCGGCATTGTTCATCATGGTGGTGGCGCTGGTACTGGCTGCGGTCTTTACACGATCATTGCCGGCCGAGGAGCATGACGAGAAGCGTCGGTTGAAGAGAAATAACTTTGAGGGTGCGACTCTGCGTTGGGCTGGTTCGCTCTCCGGGGGTGCGGTTCTCCTGGCGGTGCTCTATGCCGAAGTGGTCCAGCGCACCGATCAAGTCAAGGCAGCTCTCCTCGCCGGGGGAGTAGTGGCGGTCTTCTTTGGCATCTCGCTACTTCTGGGCCGGCTCACTCGAAAGAGTTCTCCGGCCGGCACGATGGCCTGGGCCATGGCCTCCTACTTCGCCAAACTCGTCTTACTCGGCGCCCTCTTACTCTCCATGCGCTCGCCGGCAGGTATTGATCACACCTACTTTGGAGTGACCGCTGTCACAGCGGTGCTTCTCTGGCTCGTTGGAGAAGTCACCGCCTTCCTCCGGATGCGGATACCGACGCTCATTCTTGACGATGAAGCGCGCACTGAAAGCGAGGTAGGTAATGTCCTCTAAGGACGAAAGTGCGATGTTTACCATCATCGCCTACCTTCTCTCCGGGCTCCTCCTGTGGGGCGGCGTTGGAATGTTCTTGGACCATCTCTTTGGCCTGCATTTCTTGGTTGTCATCGGTTTTTTGGTGGGGCTTGTGAGCGCTATGTACCTTATTTACCTTCGCTTCATTCGGCAGTAGCTCGAGCACTCTTCTGAACCTTCCCGCAGGTGATAGAGAGCACACGCGCGGGCTCGGCTGAAGGTTTTGCCTCGCCGCCCCTTCTCCCTCTATGTTTAGCGTGTTCGTCCACCCATTCGAGGAGCCCTGCGTTGAACGCGTCGATATTGCTCGCCTCCGGAGGATTCATTTCTCCTGGAAGTGGGGACTTCGTTTTCAAGCCTGTTTTCGGCACCAGCATTCTCTTCACCAAGCCAGTTTTCCAAGCGATCTTGGCGGCCATCTTGGTCGCAGTCTTCTTCTTGATCTCCTCAAAGAAAGCTGCGGTCGTTCCATCTCGCACACAGTTCTTTGGCGAGAGCGTCTATTCATTTGTGAAAAAAGACCTCGGCGAAGACATCATTGGTCATGAATTTATGAAGTTCGTGCCGTTCCTCTTCACACTCTTCACCTTCATTATTGTGAATAACATTTTCGGAATTGTGCCGTTCATGCAATTCCCCACGATGTCTCGCTTCGGATTCCCAGTAGCGCTCATGATCTTCACCTACGTGATCTACCACTACGTAGGTATTCGCAAGCATGGTCTCGGTAAGTACCTCAAGGACATTGCGTTCGTGCCCGGTGTGCCAAAGTGGATCTATGTGATCCTCACTCCGCTTGAGATTGCCACTTACTTCATTATTCGCCCATTCACGCTCGCCATTCGTCTTTTTGCTAACATGTTCGCTGGGCACCTTTTGTTGCTCGTCTTCATCATGGGTGGTGATTACATGCTGCACAACAGCATGGTGCTCAAAATTATGAGCCCGCTCTCTTTCGGATTCGGAATCGGTCTGACCTTCTTCGAATTCTTTATTGAATGTCTGCAGGCTTATATTTTCACTCTGCTGACTGCGCTCTACATCGCCGGAGCAATTGCCGACGAGCACTAACAACTAGATTTGATCAGATGCCCTTCTGATCAATTACCTGAAAGGGAAATGACATGACAGGCACAATGGCTATCGTAGGCTTCGGCCTTTCGACGATTGGACCCGGTATCGCAACTGGTCTCGTCTTCGCTGCTTACATCAATGGCGTCGCTCGCCAGCCTGAGGCTCGCGGCATTCTCCAACCGCTCGCGTTCCTTGGTTTCGCACTTGCCGAGGCGCTCGCGCTCTTGGGTCTCGTACTCGCATTCGTCCTCAAGTAAAGATCGCTTACAGAGATTTTCAGAGACTACGACTTAGAGAACGAGGTTGCAGATGAGTACGCAGATTTTGTTGCTAGCTTCTGAGGAGGCTGGTCTACCGATCATTCCAACGTTGACTGAAGTCATCGTTGGTTTAATCGCGTTCTCGCTGCTCTTCATAGTGATGAAGAGCAAGGTAGTACCACGCTTCGAGAAAGCGTTTGCTGATCGCACCGATGCCATTCAAGGTGGCATGGAACGCGCTGAGCAAGCCCAGCAAGAGGCGGCAGCGGCACTTAAGTCTTATCAAGATCAACTCTCCGATGCACGCGGTGAAGCCCAAAAGCTTCGCGAGGAAGCACGCGCACAGGGAGCGGCGATCATTGAAGAGATGCGCACCAAGGCGCAAGAAGAAGCAAACCGAATCACTGCTGCTGCGCGCGCCTCAATCGAGGCAGAGCGTCAACAAGCAGTCACTTCTTTGATGCAAGAGGTCGGCACTATTGCTACCAATCTCGCATCGAAGATTGTGGGAGAGGCCCTTGATGATCAAGTTCGCCAATCCCGCGTAGTTGATCGTTTCTTGGCCGACTTGGAGGGCTCCAAGTAATCATGGCACTCGTAATGAAGGGAACAAGTCGCCAATCTTTGGCGATGAGTCGTACGCTGATGGAAAGCACGCTCGCCTCCATGAATGGAGAGCAAGCGTCTGCCCTTTCGGCTGACCTCTTCCTCGTTACCCGCACCCTTGATTCCTCGAAGTCTCTTCTACGTGCGCTGACTGATCCTTCTCGAGAAGCTCAGGGCAAGGCAGGTGTCGCACAATCTCTCTTCGGAGCGCAGATTAGTGTCGGCGCGGCCAAGCTCCTCGAAGAATTGGTGAAGGCGCGTTGGTCGCGTTCAAGTGATCTCTCAAATGCGGCTGAGCAATTGGCCGTCGAGGCCGAGGCTGCTGCGGCAAATGCTGACGGCACTCTCGATGCTCTCGAAGAAGAACTCTTCCAATTTGGTCGCGTGGTTGCTGCAAACCCTGATTTGCGGGCGGCATTCGCTGCGCGCAACACAGGTACCAGCGAACAGAAGGGTGAACTTGTTCGTTCACTTCTTTCGGGCAAAGTCGTGCCTGCTTCGCTTCGACTCATTCTTCAATTGGTGATGCATCCACGTGGTCGTCATATCGAAGGTGGCTTGAGCGAGTTTGCACAGGCAGCAGCTGATCGGCGTAACCGCATGATTGCTCATGTGAAGAGCGCCATTGAATTGACGTCCGCACAAGAAGATCGTCTGAGCGCGGCCCTTACAGCCGAACTTGGACGTCCGATGCGTGTAAACGTTGAAGTAGATAAGAGTGTGGTGGGTGGTCTCTCCATTCGCTTCGCTGATGAGTTGATTGACGGCACCACCGTCAGTCGTTTAGCAGAAGCGAGTCGACGACTCGCAGGTTAAGTACTTTGCCCTTACAAAGCGTGAGGGCGGCTATTGAAGGAGAAGATGATGGCGGAACTCACGATCCGACCCGAGGACATTCGTGATGCACTGGCGAAGTTTGTCCAGTCATACGATCCCGGCACTGCGGCTCGCGACGAGATCGGCACTGTTACCGAAGCAGGCGACGGTATCGCGCGCGTTGAGGGTCTTCCTTCAACGATGACGAACGAGTTGCTCAAGTTCGAGGACGGCACCCTTGGTATCGCTCTCAACCTGGACGTCCGAGAGATCGGTGTCGTTATCCTCGGCGGCTTCTCCGGTATCGAAGAAGGCATGCCAGTGCGTCGCACCGGTGAAGTTCTCTCTGTGCCAGTCGGTGATGGCTTTTTGGGTCGCGTGGTTGATCCACTCGGTCGCGCCATCGATGGCAAGGGTGAGATCGTTGCTGAAGCACGTCGCGCGCTCGAACTTCAGGCCCCTTCGGTAGTTCAACGCCAACCAGTGAAAGAGCCGATGCAAACCGGTATCAAGGCCATCGATGCGATGACCGCCATTGGCCGTGGACAACGTCAGCTCATCATTGGTGATCGCCAGACCGGCAAGACTGCGGTGGCGATCGACACCATCATCAACCAACGCGAAAACTGGTTGACCGGAGATCCAAAGAAGCAAGTGAAGTGCATCTACGTGGCTATTGGTCAGAAGGGTTCTACGATTGCAGCTGTTCGTGGCGCACTCGAAGAAGCCGGCGCCATGGATTACACCACCATCGTTGCGGCTCCTGCTTCCGATCCTGCAGGTTTCAAGTACCTCGCTCCTTACACCGGTTCTGCCATTGGTCAGCACTGGATGTACAAGGGCGAATCTGTTCTCATCATTTTCGATGATCTTTCAAAGCAAGCAGAGGCCTATCGTGCGGTTTCCCTCTTGCTTCGTCGTCCACCAGGTCGCGAGGCCTACCCTGGCGACGTCTTCTATTTACACTCACGTCTCCTCGAGCGTTGCGCAAAGCTTTCAGATGAGCTTGGTGCCGGTTCCATGACTGGTCTGCCCATCATCGAAACAAAGGGTAATGACGTCTCGGCGTTCATTCCTACCAACGTTATTTCGATTACCGATGGACAGTGCTTCTTGGAAACCGATCTCTTCAACTCGGGTGTGCGCCCCGCTATCAACGTAGGTATCTCGGTATCTCGCGTGGGTGGTTCGGCTCAGATCAAGGCTATGAAGAAGATCGCCGGACGCCTTCGTCTCGACCTTGCCCAGTTCCGCGAACTCGAAGCATTCGCTGCTTTCGGTTCTGATCTCGATGCTGCGTCAAAGGCTCAGCTCGAGCGCGGTGCTCGCATGGTGGAACTGCTCAAGCAAGGCCAGTACTCACCGTTCTCAGTGGAGCGCCAAGTCGTCTCTATCTGGGCCGGCACCACGGGCAAGCTGGATAGCGTTCCAGTTGCTGATATCCGCCGTTTCGAGGCTGAATTCCTTGATTACGTGGGTCGCCAGCACAAGGGCATTCTCGATGCGATCGCATCTACCAAGGATCTTGGTGATGACTTAGTTGCTCAACTAGATGCTGCTGTCACGGCATTTAAGTTGGAGTTTGCTGCGTCATCAGGGGCCGTGGCTGATCATGCTGCCGAATCGCTTGAGAGTGCTGAAGTGGGACAAGAGACCATCACTAAGCACGTACCTGCGGCGAAGAAGTAGGAATATTTCATGGGCGCCCAGTTACGTATCTATCGCCGACGGATTCGATCCGTCAAGGCGACGAAGAAGATCACGAAAGCGATGGAACTTATCTCCGCTTCTCGTATCGTCAAGGCGCAGCAACGCGTCGCGGCTTCGTCACCTTACGCGACTGAATTAACGCGCGCAGTTTCGGCTTTGGCAACATTTTCAAATGTCGAACATCCGTTGACTGCCGCGGTAACTGAGCCAAAGCGTGCTGCTGTGCTTGTTATCGCGAGTGATCGAGGTATGGCCGGAGCATATGCAAACAATGCCATCAAGGAAGGAGATCAGCTCACCTCACTCCTTAAGAGTCGTGGATTAGAAGTGGATCACTACCTCGTCGGTCGCAAGGCCTTAAACTACTATCGCTTCCGCAACCGGGCGATTGCGGCGTCTTGGACTGGGTTTAGCGATAATCCCACCTATGCGAACGCTAAAGAGATTGCAGACACTGTTATCTCCTCTTTCCTTCAGGAAAATGGCGCAGACGAATTGCACATCATCTACACGGAATTTGTGTCGATGGTCACCCAGCGTCCATTAGCAAAGCGCATGCTTCCACTTGAAGTGGTGGAAAGCTCCGCGCCGCTAGTAGATGGACCGTTGCCGCTTTACGAATTCGAGCCTTCCGCGGGCGATGTGCTTGATGCACTTCTTCCTCGGTATGTAGAAAGCCGTATCTTCAATGCCCTGCTTCAATCAGCTGCTTCCGAGCACGCTGCACGACGTCGGGCAATGAAGTCAGCAACAGATAATGCAGAAGAGTTAATCAAGTCGCTTACGCGACGTGCAAACGCGGCCCGTCAGGCCGAGATTACCCAAGAAATCAGCGAGATCGTCGGTGGTGCTGATGCACTTGCATCAGCAACTTCCGGGGGCGAGTGAGAGAGATGACCATGGATATCAAAACCAAAGCCGGCCGAGTAGCCCGCGTAATCGGACCAGTCGTCGACGTGGAATTCCCCGCCGATGCAATGCCGGGAATCTATAACGCGCTTCAGGTAGACGTGACGATGGGTGGTGTCGACCGCATGCTCACGCTTGAGGTGGCTCAACACATTGGTGACAACCTTGTGCGCGCGATCTCGATGCAACCTACTGACGGTCTCGTTCGTGGAGCCGAAGTACGCGACACGGGCTCTGCCATTAGTGTGCCGGTCGGTGATGTCACCAAGGGACACGTATTCAACACTCTTGGCGAATCCCTCGACGTGCCCACTTCTTCGCTGGAAATCAAAGAGCGCTGGCCCATCCACCGCAACGCCCCTGCCTTCGATCAACTCGAGTCCAAGACCGAGATGTTCGAGACTGGCATCAAGGTCGTCGACCTTCTCACTCCTTATGTAAAGGGTGGAAAGATCGGCCTCTTCGGCGGCGCTGGTGTAGGCAAGACTGTTCTTATTCAGGAAATGATTTACCGCGTTGCCGAAAACTTCGGTGGTGTTTCTGTGTTCGCCGGTGTCGGTGAGCGTACCCGTGAAGGCAACGACCTTTTCCTCGAAATGACCGAGACTGGTGTTATTAATAAGACCGCTCTCGTCTTCGGCCAGATGGATGAGCCACCGGGGACGCGTCTTCGCGTTGCTCTCTCGGCGCTCACCATGGCTGAGTACTTCCGTGATGTGCAGAAGCAAGACGTACTTCTCTTCATCGATAACATCTTCCGCTTCACGCAGGCAGGTTCTGAGGTTTCTACTCTCCTCGGCCGTATGCCCTCTGCGGTGGGTTACCAGCCAACTCTTGCTGACGAAATGGGTGTGCTCCAGGAGCGCATCACTTCAACGCGTGGTCACTCGATTACATCCATGCAGGCAATTTATGTTCCTGCAGATGACATCACCGACCCGGCCCCACACACCACCTTCGCCCACCTTGATGCGACGACAGTGCTTTCGCGTCCGATCTCCGAGCTTGGTATTTACCCAGCTGTGGATCCACTCGACTCCACTTCACGCATTCTTGATCCTCGCTACATCGGTGAAGAGCACTTCCGCGTTGCTAACCGTACGAAGCAGATCTTGCAGCGCTACAAGGACCTTCAAGACATCATTGCAATTCTTGGTATCGACGAACTCTCCGAAGAGGATCGCATTCTCGTAGGCCGCGCTCGTCGTATCCAGCGCTTCCTCTCGCAGAACACCTTCGTGGCCAAGGTCTTCACCGGCCTCGACGGATCCTTCGTGCCGCTCTCAGAGACTGTTGCTGCATTCAAGGCGCTCGCAGATGGCGATTACGATCACGTGCCCGAGCAAGCGTTCTTCATGTGCGGTGGTCTTGACGATGTCGAGCGTAGAGCTGCCGAGTTGGCTAAGGCTTAATCATGAGCATTCGGGTAGAGCTTGTTTCCGCAGAACGTCGCGTCTGGTCAGGCGAGGCCAGCATTGTGCTTGCCCGCACGACCGACGGCGACCTCGGCGTGATGGCAAACCACACCCCGACGTTTGGCGTGCTGGTTAATGGGGTTGTCACCATTCGTACTGAGAATGATGGCGACGTCAAAGCCGCTGTTCACGGTGGATTTCTTTCGGTTTCCGACAATCGTGTTTCGATTCTTGCCGAAATTGCGGAACTCGGAACTGAGATCGATGTAAACCGCGCGAAAGAAGCTCTCGCTCGTGCCCAACGTGAAGCAGCGGATGATCTTGCTGAAGCTCGCGCACAAACGCGTATTGCGGCTGCAGTTAACTAGTAGCGCACGTGTGCGCCAAGAGAGCGTAACTGCTCGGCAAACCCCGGATATCCACGATCGATGTGGAAGGTATCTTCTACGATTGTTTCACCGTCGCTCATCAGCCCGGCAAGTACCAGTGCAGCGCCTGCGCGAATGTCCGTTGCAGTAACTGGAGCTGCGGAGAGTATTTCTTTTCCACGGATGCTCGCATGGTGTCCATCAGTTTTAATGTCTGCACCCAAGCGGATCATTTCGTTAACAAACATAAACCGTCCTTCAAAGACGTTCTCAGTTACAACTGCATGGCCATCTGCAATCGAATTGAGCGCAATAATCATGGGCTGTAGGTCTGTGGGAAAACCAGGGAAGGGCAAGGTAGATACGTCAACTGCTTTGGGGCGACCCTTACTGACTACGTGGATGCCTTCGTGTGTTGCCGTCACAATGCAACCGCTTTCAACCAATTTTTCAAGGGGAATTTCCAGATATTCGGCGCGCGCATTTCTGATAAAGATGTCACCTTGTGTCATGGCAGCGGCAAATGCCCATGTCCCTGAAACGACTCGATCAGGGATGGTGCGGTGTTGAGTGGGGTGTAATTCGCTGACTCCGTCAATGGTGATGGTGGGTGATCCTGCACCTTCAATCTTTGCCCCCATGCCAATGAGCATGTTCGCAATATCTACGATCTCTGGTTCCCGTGCTGCGTTATCGATGCGAGTGGTGCCCTTGGCAAGCACCGCGGCGGTGAGTAAATTTTCGGTAGCGCCCACGCTGGGAAAATCAAGGAAGATATCGGCGCCCTTCAACCCTCCTGGTGCACGCGCAATGACGAATCCGTGCTCCACCACAATTTCGGCTCCAAGTTGCTCAAGACCTGCGACATGGAAGTCGAGACCTCGGGAGCCGATGGCATCTCCGCCGGGTAGCGCGACTTCGGCCTGACCGCAGCGAGCAACCAGCGGTCCCAGCACATTGATAGAAGCGCGCATCTTGCGGACCAGGTCATAATCAGCTCGATGGTTGGGGAGCTCGGGGACAGTGATGGAGACAGCGTCGCCAGAAATGGTCACCTGGCATCCGAGCCGGATGAGTAATTCAGCCATGATCGAGACGTCAAGGATCTCAGGGACGTTGGTGATCTCTGTGGTGCCAGTGGCCAGCAAGGAGAGCGCCATGAGCTTGAGGGCCGAGTTCTTAGCTCCGGAGACGGTGACCTCGCCTTGGAGGCGGGCTCCGCCTTGGACCCGCAACGGGAGGGAGTCGGGGTTCTTCGGCACGACACCATCGTAGAGGTCGGGCTAGGCTCTTCTCATGGTCAACTTGACGCGTATTTATACAAAGACTGGCGATGACGGCACTACCTCCCTCGGAGATATGAGCCGCACGAGTAAGAACGATCCTCGACTGGAGGCGTATGCCACCGTCGATGAGGCGAACTCACAAATCGGCGTGGTGCTCTCCTTTGGCACCTTCCCGGAAGATATTCGTTCGCTTCTGGTCCGCATTCAAAACGATCTTTTCGATGTGGGAGCTGACCTTTGCACACCGGTTGTCGAAGCACCGAAGCACGAGCCGCTGCGAGTCATCGAGTCGCAAGTAGATGCTCTCGAGAAGGCCATCGATCACTACAACGCTGCACTTGAACCATTGCGTTCATTTATTTTGCCCGGTGGCAGTAATGAAGCGGCGCTCTTGCACGTGGCACGCACTGTTGCGCGCCGTGCTGAGCGTCGCACATGGGCCGCAATTCACGCTTTCGGTGGAGGCGTTAACCCACTTGCGGCGAAGTATCTCAACCGACTTTCAGATTTACTTTTCGTGCTTGCGCGCGCGTCTAACACGAAGAAGGGTGACGAGCTCTGGATTCCTGGAGCTAATCGCTAGTAAGAATTTCTTCTGCACGCTTTTGATCTTTCGGAAAGACAAAGATTCGAGCACCATCCAGGGTGTGACTGAGGGACGCCTTAATTCCATGTTCTGATAATTTAAGTCGAAGCATTTCACCTTCGATGTGGCTCGCTGGTTTTGAGACAGGGACAAGGAGTCCATATTCTTGCTCACCTCCAACTTTCTTGGGGCGCTCGATCAAAGACTTCCCACGCGAAAAAGTCCACTTGAGTAAGAAGATGAGCACAAGCACCACAAAGAAGCCAGCAAAGGATGAGTAGAAAGCTCCGTTGTTGATTCCACCTAGCACTGCTCAAGAATGCCCTATCCGAAGTAGGCTCGCTACCTGAAGGGGGAGAGATGAAAATCGAGAGAGTGGCAGTTATTGGAGCCGGACTGATGGGCTCAGGAATTGCGCAGGTATCTGCGCTGGCGGGCAAGCAGGTGCGGGTCTTTGATAATGCCGATCTCGCACGAGGAGAGTCTCTTCTCGATGAGAGTCTGGCTCGCTTCGTCAAGAAAGGCACGCTTTCACAGGGCGCAGCTGCGGAAGCGAGCGCACGAATTGAATTTACGTCGGATTTCGCATACGCGGTGGCCGATTGTGACATTGCGATTGAAGCGGTCTTTGAAGAATTAGAAGTGAAGCAAGACATCTTCCGAAAGCTCGATCAACTTGCGCCCGATCATGCGATCTTGGCATCCAATACCAGTGCCCTTCCTATTAGTCAGATTGCCAGTGTGGTTAAGGATCCATCTCGCGTTGTCGGAACACATTTCTTCTCTCCCGTTCCGATGATGAAGCTCTGTGAATTGGTGCGCGGGAAAGAGACGAGCGATGCCACTTTGCAAGTGGCTAGGGAATTTGCTGAATCGATTGGTAAAGAGTGCATCGTGGTCAATCGTGATATCGCTGGGTTCGTCACGACGCGACTTATCCTTACTTTAGTGTTGGAGGCGGCGCGCTTAGTGGAGTCAGGCATTGCCAGTGCAGAAGATGTGGACTTGGCATGCAAATTAGGGTTTGGGCACGCGATGGGTCCACTTGCTACTGCAGACCTCACCGGACTTGATGTGCTGCGAAACGCAGCCCTCAATATCGTTAACGAAGGCGAGACGATCGAGGCGGCGGAACACTTCTTGCCGCCAGCCTTGATAAATGATCTGGTTGCTCAGGGCAAATTGGGACGTAAGAGTGGATCAGGCTTTCACACCTACTAGCGTGAGCGCTCCCAGCGGAAAGTTTTGAGGGCAAGTAGGAGCCCGATCACAATCCAAAGAGAGAGCATCAACGCAACCTGACCGTGTTGCCAACTCTTTGCTACCTCTTGCGATGCAAAATCGTTGGGCAGGAAGACTGAACGCATTCCTTGCGTAAGCCACTTCAGTGGGAATATGGATGCCACGTTTTGCATCCAGCTTGGTAGATCCTTAAAGATAAAGAAGACTCCGCTGGTGAATTGCAGAACAAGGACAATCGGCGTCACCATGGCGCTAGCTCCACGCCCGCTTCGAGGCACGCTGGAAAATGCGATTCCCAGCAATGTCGATCCAGTAATTCCAAGAAGCGTTACCCAGGTGAAGGTGATCCAATGCCCCATGTCTGTGGGGAGATGAACACCGAAGATGAGCGTTCCTACAAGTAGCAGTAGGAGGATCTGGACGAACATGCTGGCTAGTACAGCCAGGATTTTGCCGATGAAGTAGGAAGCAGGCGGCATTGGCGTGCCACGCAGACGCTTAAGCGTGCCATCGTCTCGCTCTAGTGGAATCATGATGGCGAGTTGCTGGAAGCCGGTATTTATTAAACCCGAAGCAATCATGCCGGCCACGAAGTATTGCGAGAAGGTAACTCCTGGGGAGATCGTATTTTTAAATACAGAACCAAAAATTAAGAGTAAGAGCACAGGAAAGAGCAGGGTGAAGACTACGGATTCACGTTGCCTCAAGAATTGTCGAATTTCTAAGTTCCCTCGGCTGACGCCAATCTTAAAGGTGTTCATGCCTGACCTTCAATCATGGAGATGTAGATATCCTCAAGAGTGGGCCTGCTAACAGTGAGCTCCGGAATCTCTCCTGAGAGACGTGAACTCAAAGTGCGTAAAAATTCAGTAGGTGAATCGGTTCGTTCTTCTTGGGTGCTGCCGTTCTCGCGCCAGCGCACCATCACCTTGGCATCATCTCTGCCACCAAGGGTGGCAGGTGTAGCAACTTCGATGAGGCGACCGTGATTGATGACGCCAACTCGATCAGCGAGAGCTTCGGCCTCATCTAAATAGTGAGTGGTGAGCAAGATGGTGGTGCCATCAGCGCGCAATTCGCGGATTAAATCCCAAAAAGCGCGTCGAGCTTCCGGATCGAAGCCAGTCGTAGGCTCGTCGAGAAATAGTAGCTCTGGATTACCAAGGATCCCTAGCGCCACATCGAGTCGCCGTCGTTGGCCTCCGGAGAGTTCACGGCCTCGTGACTTACGTTTCTCATCCAGCCCCACTGCGTTGATAACTTCATCTACATTGCGTGGATGTGCGTAGTAATCAGAAAAGAAGTTAAGGATTTCTTCAACAGTGATCTCAGACGCATCGTTATTGCTTTGCAGCACAATACCAATCTTATTTCGCCACGTGAGACTTCCTTTAGACGGATCTTCACCGAGCACTGACACGGTTCCGCCGTCACGATCGCGGTAACCTTCGAGAATCTCAATGGTTGTTGTCTTGCCTGCACCGTTGGGTCCAAGGAGCGCGAATACCTCGCCCTGATATATATCGAAATCGATGCCGGCAACTGCGTGAGTCTCACCATAATTTTTCATGAGATTACGGATCTCAACTGCGTTATTCACGCTCTTACTCTACTCACAGGTAGAGTGTGTTGAGTGAGTCCGAGAAAGCATCGTCGCGCCGAGAATAGCGACTTGCCACCTGGTGTGGGGCAGAACGAGTGGACCGAAGAGCATCCTGATGGCCTCTTTCGGGTCCGTTCGATCACAGGTTCATCATCGAACAAGCCCTATCGCTGTCCTGGATGTGATCAGGAAATACGTATGGCAACTCCCCACGTAGTGGCTTGGCTCGAAGAAGATGGTGGCTTGAACACTGGAACAGAGTTTCGGCGACATTGGCATAAAGCTTGCTGGGGTAAGAGAAATACCAGACGCCCTAAGTAGCGTAGGTTGGTTTTATGTCTTCTTATGAAAGTCTGCCCGAGGTTCTCCCTGCACCTGTTGATGACGGGCTCGCAGATCATTTAGTCGGAATGGATTTTCCGCCGCTCACGCTTCTTGGTACGGATGGAAAAAAGTGGTCATTTAACGATTTCTCATCACCCACCACTGTCATTTATGTCTATCCGCGTAGCGGCGTACCAGGAGTTCCCCTTCCCGAAGGCTGGGACCTCATTCCTGGTGCCCGTGGATGTACGCCGGAGTCATGCGGTTTCCGCGATCACTTCAGTGAGTTGCAGAAATTGGGAGCTGATGTTTTCGGACTCTCAAGTCAAGACCACGATTACCAAAAAGAATTGGTTGAGCGTCTTGAATTGCCGTTCCCGATCTTGAGTGATCCCGATTTGGAAATGCAAAAGAACCTACGTTTGCCCATGTTTATGGCATCGGGCATGGAACTCTATTGCCGCCTCACCCTTATTATTCGCAATGGAATAATCGTGCACACCTTCTATCCCATTTTTCCGCCAGATGCTCACGCTGGCGATGTGGTTGAGTGGCTCGCAAAAAACCCGGCCTAAGCCGCGAGATTAAAAGAGACGCAACTTTCCGTCATCGATTTCGCGAAGCGCATCGTAATCAAAGACTTTGCACTCAATTCCACGATCAGAGGCAAGCGTCTTTGCCTGAGGCTTAATCTCTTGCGCAGCAAAAATGCCTCGTACCGGAGCAATCGCTGGATCGCGATTCATCAGATCGAGATAGCGTGTGAGTTGCTCAACTCCATCAATCTCACCGCGTCGTTTAATTTCGACAGCCACATAGGCGCCGTCATGATCACGCAGTAGCAGATCTACCGGACCGATAGCGGTGGGATGTTCGCGGCGCACAAGAGTCCAACCTTCTCCAAAGACTTGTGGACGCTCAGAGAGGAGGACCTGCAAGTGAGCTTCCACGCCGTCTTTGACGAGGCCGGGGTCTTCTCCAAGTTCGTGGGCAGAATCATGAATGACTTCATGCAGGGTGATCTCTAACCTTTCACCTGCTTTGTTCGTGACCTCCCACATATTCTCGCGCTCCACGAGAACGCATGGAGGGCTCATCCAGTTGAGTGGTTTATATGAGCCGCCATCAGCGTGCACAAGCACACTGCCATCGGCTTTCACCATGAGAAGACGTATTGCTTCATCGAGCCGGGCATCGAGCCGGCCGGCATAGACCACTGTGCAACGAGCAACAACGAGGCGCATAAATTCGATTAACGCCCAAAGAGTATCTTGACGAGCCCAGCGATGATGCTGTCGGTTTTCTGAGATCGCCTAAATGTGGTGAATTGAATGGGTGCTTTAAATCGAGGCTGGATCACAGAGCGCGCATAGGTGAACTCCCGCAAACCTTCTGGACCGTGAATCCGTCCGTAACCGCTATCGCCGACGCCGCCAAAGGGCACTGATGGCACCGCAGCAAAGGCGAGCACCGAATTAACGCTCACCATGCCAGCATGCAGTTGTGAAGCAATTTCTGCGCCATGGCGACGCGACCAGACTGAGGCGCCGAGCCCGTAGCGAAGTGCATTTGATTTCACGATGGCTTCTTCGATGCTCTTTACCTTGTTGATGACCAAGGTCGGGCCGAAAGTCTCTTCGGTGACCGCTATGGAATTTTCAGGTACCTCTGTGAGGATTACGGGAGAGACGTAGGGTGCCTGTACAGATTCGCGGCCACCGACAAGTGCCACGCCACCTTTGTTGAGCGCATCATCAATGTGTGAAGCAATGATGGCGATCTGAGAAGGCATCGTCGCTGCGCCGTAAGAAGTGCCAGCTTTCACACTTTTTGCCTCTGCAGTTATCAAGCGAATAAATTCGTCGGCGACCTTTTCGTGGACATAGACGCGTTCCGCTGCGATACAAGTTTGCCCAGCATTAGACATGGCCGCCCAAAGAGTATTTTCTGCGGCGTCCTTCACGTTGGCATCAGATGCAACGATGACTGCGTCTTTGCCACCGCACTCGGCGATCAACGGCTTAAGTGACTCCGCACAAGTGGCCGCAACTTTCTTTGCCGTGCGCGTAGAGCCGGTGAATGCAATCTTGTCGACATCACTCTTGCAGAGCGCTTCGCCCGTCATTGCTTCACCTGTGATCGTTTGCAAGAGCGCATGCTCAGGAATAACTTCGCGCAAAGTATTCGCCAGCCATACTCCGATACCTGGCGTGTATTGGCTCGGCTTGAAGATCACAGTATTTCCGGCTGCGAGTGCATAAGCAATGGAACCCATCGGAGTAAAGATCGGGTAATTCCACGGACCGATCACACCCACCACACCAAGTGGCGCGTGTTCGACGGTGGCGCTCATGTTGATCATGAGCAGCCCTGGGGAACGGCGGCTGGGGGCCAAATAACGTCCGGCATTCTTGGCAGCCCAGGCGAGGTGATCGATGGCCAAGGTGATCTCTAACCGGGCATCACTCTCCGGCTTCCCGCCCTCCGCAACGATCAGTGCGGCGGCCTCTCCGATGCGCGAGACGATAAGGCGATTCCAGGCGAGCAGGGTGGCGGTGCGTTGGCGAGGGGTGCGTGAGCTCCACCAACGGGCAGCGGAGCGGGCGGCAGCGACAGCTGTTGCGACCTCGGTGGGTCCGGAAATGGGATAGCGGGCAAATTCCGCTCCCGTGGCGGGAGAGTGCGTGGAGAAGGTCGAATCCGTGCTCTGAAGCGTCATGGACTCATTCTGACTCTTTCTACGGAGACTTTCCAGACAAAGGAGCAGGATAATGATGTCAATGAACGAGTCAGTAGAAATCCGGGCAAATACCGCCCTCCCCGCGATCCGCCAACCCATCACCCTGATTACCTCTGACGGTCTCCAGCTGGTGGCGGAATTGGCGCTTCCGGAGGGGCGTCCGCCGGTAGCCACGATCATTGCGTTGCATCCGCTACCCACCCACGGCGGCATGATGGATAGCCACATTTTCCGTAAGGCGGCGTGGAGGCTGCCCGCACTTGCCGATATTGCAGTACTTCGATTTAACACTCGCGGAACGCAATCAGAGGCGGGTAAGAGCGAAGGCGAATTTTCTAACGCAACTTCCGAACAATTGGATGTTGAAGCAGCTGTTCAATATGCAGTCAAAGAAGGGCTTCCACACATTTGGGTTGTGGGTTGGTCATTCGGCACTGACCTTGCGTTGAAATTTGGATTACTTCCGGGTGTGGAGGGAGCGATCTTGTTGAGCCCACCGCTTCGCTTCTCCACATCTATGGATTTATTGCGGTGGAATGAAGATGGTCGTCCGGTGGTCGCACTCATCCCGGAGTTAGATGATTATTTGCGACCAGCGGCGGCAGTCGAAGCGTTTGCACCACTTACGCAGACGGAACTTATTCCAGTGGAAGGTGCAAAGCATCTCTGGGTGGGTGAACCCTCGGTGTATCGCGTGCTGAGTGAAATTGTGCAGCGGCTTAATCCGGCCGCCCTACCGCTCTCGCGTACGTGGGATGGCCCTTACGAAACAGTTATTGATGTATTACCAGCGCGTTAGCAGATTTAATTTTGCTCAGCGCGTGGGATAGCAACTTGATCGATAATCAAAAGGACCGCTGCGGCAGTGGGGATTGCAAGCAAGCCACCGAGTAATCCTAAAAGTGATCCACCCACAAGGGCTGCAATGATGGTGACAATTGCCGGCACAGAGACAGATCGTCTCATAATGCGCGGGTAGATCACGTAATTTTCTACTTGTTGATAGATGATGTAGAAAATGAGAATGATGATGCCGCTTCTGGTGTCGTGCACAAATCCGACGAGGGTCGCTACGATGGCTCCCAATGTTGCTCCTATTAGTGGAATCAGATCGCAGAGCGCCACCACCATTGCAAGTGAGAGTGCATACGGTAGCCCAAGGGCGAGGGCTGCGATAAATGTCGCTAACCCAGCGATGCCAGCTACCAAAAGTTGGCCACCGACAAATCCGCCGATACGTACCAAGATTTCGTCAGAGATTTTAGTGAATCTCTCTCGGCGCGAAGCGGGTACGAGGCTATAAGCAGTCTTAGTAAATTTAGGTAGCGCCGATAAGAAGTAAAGAGTCAGTATAAAAACCGTAATTGCAGAGAAGAGTCCCGAGAAGATTGTTTTCCCGACACCGATCACTCCACCGAAGGCAGAAATAACCAATTTTCCGTCTTGGACTTGGGTCGAGAGTTTATTTTTTGCCTTGTCAATGAAGTGGTAGTTCTTGTCGAGGTTGGCAATCGTGGGATTAGTAGCGATTCGGTCGAGGTATTCGGGTGCATTTTGTACAAGCTGAGTGGTTTGTTTATAGATGGGTGGCACCACCGCTGCGGTAAAACCACCAACAACCAAAACGAAGATGAGAGTAATAGAAAGAACTGCTCCTGAGCGTTTTAAACCGCGTTTGCGTAGAGCTTCAACTGCGGGATTGAGCCCCACGGCAAGAAAGAGCGAAATGAGAATCAGAACCAAGACTTGACTTGCGCTCTGCACAGCCTTTATCACCAAGTAGGCGGTGGCAACTCCAAGAGTTGCGAGAAATCCATAGAGAAAAGGATGTGAACGATTGAGAGGTGCTCCCGGAGTCCCGAAGCGATCGTTTTCCATGTGCCAAGGGTAGCGAACTACTCGACCTGTGGGCCTTTTACTTTCCAGACGGAGCGTGAGAAGAAGGGGAGCGTCAGCGAGAGCGCGGCGATCAGCGCCATCCATGGAAGCACGGTGGAGGGGCCAAAGTGCTTGGCTCCCCAGCCAGCGAAGATCATTCCCACGGGCATGGCAACCATAGATCCGAACCAATCGTAAGAAGAGACCCGGCTGAGTTTCTCGCGAGCAACTTCACGCTGGAGCGCGCCATCCCAGGCAACTCCGAATATATCCATGGAGATGCCCGCTAGCGCTGCGCCGATTGCGAGCACATAAAGTGGGGCGGGAAACGAAAAGAGCATGATGAGTATGGGGAATGCGAAGGAGTAGATCGATGCGGTGATAAGTGGTCTGCGATATTTCAAACGGAGCGCAATCACGGTGCCTACTAATGCACCAAGGGATCCGCACATCGCGATGAGAGCCCATCCTTTTGCCCCGCCAAGGTCACTCTTGGCAATCACTGGACCAATCACATCTATTGTGCCGGCATACATCGAATTCATGATCATGTAGCAGACAACGATAATGACTACCCACGGGTAGGAGATAAATTCTTTCCAGCCGTTCGTGAGATCCTTAATTGCACTTTCGCCACTGCCTGGAAGTTGATGCACTTTAATCCCAGAAACGATGAGAGCGCTGGCTAAAAATGCCGATCCCACTAAGAACATTGTTCCAGCATTTCCGAGAGTGACAATCATCAGACCTGCGATACCGGCACCGCCTACGCGGGAAAGATTGATGACCAGTCGGAAGAGACCATTAGCGCTCTGGCGCTGGCTTTCAGGAACAGAATCTGCAATGAGTGCGGTGAAAACTGGAAAGCCGAGACCAGATCCAAGTCCGGTAAGTAAGGCTCCGATGCAGTAGAAGCCCACGTGAGAAACGTGGGCAGCAAGCATGATGCCGAGCAGAAACATACCGGCCGAAGCCGTGCTGCCACCGAGGACTAACGTGCGCACACGTGACCATCGATCGGCTAATACACCTCCGATAAGAATGGCTGTGAGCTGCGCGACAACGACGCATACCTCTACGAGAGCGAGGTCCTGTGAATCCCCACCCGGTAAATCGAGAATGGCAAAGGCCATCGCAATAGGTGCGATAGATCCGTTAACAACGGTGAGAGCGCGGGCGATAAAGAATCGGCGGAGATTGGGAATCTTAAGAACGTCAAAGTCAGCACGGTGCATTAATGCGCCGCAGGCTGAACAAGTTCGACGAGCACCCCACCTGCATCTTTGGGATGAATAAAGTTGATGAGACTGCCGGCTGTCCCGCGACGTGGGTTTTCATAGAGCAGGCGCATTCCTCGTGCACGAACAGCCGCACAGGCGATCTCGATGTCCGTGACGCGGTAAGCAAGTTGTTGCATCCCCGGTCCGCTCTTGTCGAGAAAGCGTGCAATGGCAGAGTCAGGAGTGAGTGGTGCCAAAAGTTGGAGCTTCACTTCATGTGAGGCAGGCCCCACCTGAATCATGGCCTCAGCAACGCCCTGTTCTTCGTTGACCTCGCGGTGGGCTACCTCAAAGCCGAACTTCGCTTGATAGAAGGAGATAGCGACCTCGAGGTCAGGGACGGCAATTCCGATGTGATCTACGCCAATAATCCCCGGGAGTGGGGCGGATGAGGCTGAGGGGCCACTGCTCTGAGTGCTCATAACGGGTATCGTGTCAGATAAAACCACCTGTAACACGTCACCGGGAGTAGAAGCCATGACCACATCTGTCATCGTCGCCGGAGCTCGCACCCCTATGGGGCGGTTCAACGGCTCACTCAAGGGCTTTAGCGCCACCGACTTGGGCGGCATCGCGATCAAGGGTGCGCTCGCAAAAGCCGGCATTTCTGGCGATCAGGTGGATTACGTCATCCTCGGTCAGGTGCTGCAAGCCGGCGCTGGCCAAGCACCGCCGCGCCAGGCCGCGGTGAAGGGCGGCATTCCGCTCGATGTCGCTGCGCTGCTGATCAACAAAGTCTGTCTCTCAGGTCTCGATGCGATTGCGCTCGCGGATCAATTAATCCGTGCAGGAGAATTCGACACCATCGTGGCTGGTGGAATGGAGTCGATGACGCGCGCTCCGCACCTTCTCATGGGCTCGCGCGAAGGATTCAAGATTGGCAACGTCACCATGGAGGATGCGCTCTTTCACGACGGCCTCTACTGCTCTTTCGATAAGTGCCTCATGGGTGAATCCACTGAGTCTTATAACGGGCGTTACGGGCTTACTCGCGAAGATCAAGATCAATTTGCGATGCACTCTCATCAACGCGCGGCTGCAGCTACTGCAGCGGGTGTTTTTAATGACGAGATTATTCCGATGGAAATTCCTCAAGGTAAGGGCGCTACCACGACGCTTGCACACGACGAAGGTATCCGTGGGGACACCACGATGGAGACGCTAGGTAAGTTGCGTCCAGCATTTAGCGCTGAAGGAACGATCACCGCAGGTTCAGCGTCACAAATTTCTGATGGCGGCGCGGCTGTTGTGGTGATGAGCAAAGCCAAGGCAGAAGCACTGGGCCTTGAATGGCTCTGTGAAATTGGCGCACACGGCGTGGTGGCGGGTCCAGATACTTCGCTTCACGCGCAACCTGCAAATGCTCTCGAAAAAGCATTGAAGCGTGAGGGCATGAAGGTAAGTGAACTCGACATCCTTGAAATCAACGAAGCTTTTGCTGCAGTTGGTTTGGTGTCAACTCGCCAACTTGGAATTGATCCAGCAATTGTGAATCCACATGGTGGTGCAATTGCAGTGGGTCATCCCGTCGGAATGTCAGGTGCGCGTTTGGCTCTCCACATTGCTCTTGATTTGAAGAAGCGTGGTGGCGGCGTTGGGGCCGCAGCCCTCTGTGGTGGCGGCGGACAAGGCGATGCGCTGATCCTTAAGCGGGCGTGATTGCCATAGATACCTCAGCGTTAGTAAGTGGCTCGCGTGACGGAAATATCCGTTCACTTGCGCGCCTTATTTCGCTCATTGAAGATGGATCAGAGTCGCTGCCAGCGATCATGAAAGAGTTAAAGCCTCATGGCGCTCGCGTTATCGGAATCACCGGTTCACCAGGGGTAGGAAAGTCAACGCTCACTTCTGCACTGATCAAATCGCTCCGCGAAAAAGGTCACAAAGTAGGTGTCATTGCGATCGATCCCTCTTCGCCGTTTACTCAAGGCGCTGTTCTTGGCGATCGCATTCGCATGCAAGATCACTTTCTTGATGATGGCGTTTATATCCGTTCAATGGCAACCCGTGGCCATCTAGGTGGATTAGCGGCTGCAACTCCGCAAGCCATTCGAGTACTCGACGATGCGGGCTTCGACACCATTTTGGTAGAGACCGTGGGTGTGGGACAGAGCGAAGTTGAGATCGTGAGCCATGCCGATACCACGATGGTGGTGCTCGCCCCTGGAATGGGTGATGGAATTCAAGCGGTCAAGGCAGGTCTGCTAGAAATCGGCGACATCTACGTCATTAACAAGGCAGATCGCGACGGAGCTGAAGTCACTTCACGAGAATTGCGAAATTCACTTGCACTCGCGCCACAAGATCCAGAACGAGAAATCTTATTGACCTCAGCTGATCGCGGTATGGGAATTGAAGAATTGGTGTTGGCCATTGACCGTCACCGTCTCTATTTGGCGGACAGCGGGCTCCTTGAAGGTCGTCGCATTGATCGTGCCTCACTGGAAGTGGAGCATCTCGCTTCGGCTAAGTTGCGCGCACAAATCAAAGGGGAACCACTCCGACGACTTGCCACGCTTGTGGCAGATGGGAAAATGGATTCGTACACTGCGGCAGATCAACTTCTTGCTGAGGAGCGAAATAAGTGAACCAACCTCCTAAGTTGCCTGCCTCTTTTGCGAGTGCAGTAGATCTCAGCGCTTTAAATCGACCAACGCCAGCCCCGCGGCCCGAAGGTGTACCGCAGAGCGCGTATGTGATTGATGTAAATGAAGAGAACTTCGAAGCACTGGTGATGGCGCAATCGATGAACGTACCGGTGGTACTGGATTTCTGGGCCGAGTGGTGCGGACCATGCAAGCAACTCTCACCGATCTTGGAGAAACTTGCCGAAGAAGGAAATGGCGCCTGGTTACTTGCCAAAGTTGATACTGAAGCAGCTCCTCGTCTTTCTGAAGCATTTCGAGTGCAATCCATTCCTACGGTGATTGCCGTTATTAAGGGACAGATTGCGCCCCTCTTCCAGGGAGCGGTACCTGAGCAACAAGTGCGTGAAGTTCTCGTCAAGTTACTCAAAATCGCCGCCGAACAAGGGCTTACCGGAACGCTTGGTGCAGAACCTTCGGATGAAGTGGTGGAAAGCGACGAAGAAGAGATCGACGTAGACGAGGCTGAAGCATTAGCTGCCATCGATCGCGGGGATTTCGACAGCGCGCGGATCTCGTATCAAAAATTGCTGGCACGCAAGCCCACAGATATCTACGCAAAGATCGGTTTAGCGCAGGTGGAATTGTTGGCCCGGGTCAATGGTATGGATTTTAAGGTGGTGCGAGCCGAGGCGGCTGCAACACCTTTAGATGTGGATGTCCAGATCCGATGTGCAGATGTCGACATGGTCGGTGGCCACCTAGAAGATGCCATTCTTCGACTTGTTGACGTGGTGCGAGCAACGTCAGGTGCCGAGCGGGCGAAAGCCAAAGATCATCTGATTTCACTCTTTGACCTTGTTGATCCCAGTGACCCACGGATCGTCAAAGGTCGTACCTCACTGGCGAACGCTCTCTTCTAAAGCTGAGCTATCAGCCAGAGCCTTCGGTATTTCCTGGATCAGCCGCACTCACGTCGTGAATGGCGTACTTGTCAAGCGCACTCTTTACCACGTCGATTTCAACTTCACCCAATCGATTAAGTTCGTAGAGTGCGGCAACCGCGATGGATTCACCATCTACTCGGAAGTGGCGGCGAAGCGCTCCACGGGTATCTGAGAGACCAAAGCCATCAGTACCAAGAGAAATGAATTCTCCCTCGACCCACGGTGCAATTTGATCCTGTACCGCGCGCATGAAATCGCTTACTGCGACAACAGGACCAGTTGAGCCTTTGAGTTGAGTGGTGACGAAAGCTTCTTGTCGACCTTCTTCAGGATGGAGCATGTTATGTCGATCAACTTCGAGACCATTTCTGCGTAACTCGTTCCATGAAGTCACTGACCACACGTCGGCAGAGACGCCCCAATCGTCGGCAAGCAATTGCTGAGCCTTGAGCGCCCAGTTAACAGCCACGCCAGAGGCAAGGAGTTGGGCCTTTTTGGAATGAGAGGTGGTAGCCGGTGCGTACTTGTAGATACCGCCAAGAATTCCGGCGACATCGACATTTGCAGGTTCGGCTGGTTGCACGTATGGCTCGTTATATACGGTGAGGTAGGAGTAAACGTTTTCTGAGTTTTCACCGTACATGCGACGAAGACCATCTTTGAAAATGTGTCCAATTTCGTATGCGAATGCTGGGTCGTAGGAAACTACAGCTGGGTTAGTAGAGGCGAGTAGATGTGAATGGCCGTCTTCGTGTTGCAAGCCTTCACCATTGAGAGTGGTGCGTCCCGCAGTGGCGCCGAAGACAAAACCACGGGTCAACTGATCGGCAGCTGCCCAGAAACTATCTCCGGTACGTTGGAAGCCAAACATTGAATAGAAGACGTAAATTGGAATCATCGGTTCACCGTGAGTGGCGTATGAAGTACCGACAGCGGTAAAGGATGCGACAGAGCCAGCTTCGTTAATGCCTTCGTGAAGAATGACACCTTGCTTAGATTCTTTGTAGGAAAGCATTAAGTCGCGATCGACCGACGTGTAAGTCTGACCATGTGGTGAGTAGATCTTCTGCGTCGGGAAGAGTGAGTCCATTCCGAAGGTACGCGCTTCGTCAGGAATGATGGGAACAATGCGTGGCCCAATTACTGGATCTTTGAAGAGGTCCTTGAGCATGCGTACAAATGCCATAGTAGTAGCCACTTCTTGCTTACCCGATCCGCGAGTAACTGATTCATAAACGGAATCATCAGGTTGGGCCAACGCCTTGGGGCGCACAATGCGACTGGGTAGCGGTCCGCCAAGCTTTGCCCGACGTTCCATCATGTACGCGTACTCGGCAGAGTCTTTACCTGGGTGGTAGTAAGGCGGGGTGTACTTATCAAGTTGATCATCGCTGAACGGAATTCCGAGGCGATCACGGAAAGTCTGAATATCTTCCAAAGTAAGTTTTTTCATTTGGTGTGTGGAGTTGCGACCCTCGAAGTGCGGCCCTAAGCCCCAGCCCTTAACGGTCTTTGCCAAAATGACCGTGGGTTGACCCTTATGTGCCATGGCTGCGGAGTAGGCGGCGTAAAGCTTGCGATAGTCGTGGCCACCGCGACGCAGCCCCCACACCTTCTCGTCATTCCACCCTTCAATAAGTTTGAGCGCGCGTGGATCGCGACCAAAGAAGTTTTCGCGCACAAACGCGCCACCTTCGGCTTTGTAAGTTTGGAAATCGCCATCAGGAGTGATGTTCATGAGATTCACGAGTGCGCCTTCGCGGTCTTGGGCAAGTAGTGGATCCCACTCTCGTCCCCAGACGACCTTAATGACGTTCCAACCTGCACCGCGGAAATAAGATTCCAGCTCTTGAATGATTTTTCCGTTACCGCGCACTGGACCATCTAGGCGCTGCAAGTTGCAATTAACAACAAATGTGAGATTGTCGAGTTCTTCGCGTGCGGCTAAACCAATAGCGCCGAGACTCTCTACTTCGTCGGTCTCGCCGTCGCCGAGGAAAGCCCATACATGTTGATCGCTCGTGTCTTTAATTCCGCGGGCCTGCAAGTAACGATTGAAACGGGCTTGATAAATGGCATTGAGTGGCCCCAGGCCCATAGAGACTGTGGGGAATTCCCAGAAGTCCGGCATGAGGCGTGGGTGCGGATATGACGAGAGTCCGCCAGCGGGATGTGAGAGCTCTTGGCGGAAGCCATCGAGTTGATCTTCGCTGAGTCGGCCTTCAAGAAATGCGCGGGCATACATGCCAGGGCTTGCATGGCCTTGATAGAAGATTTGATCGCCGCCGCCAGGATGATCCTTGCCGCGGAAGAAGTGGTTGAAACCTACTTCGTAGAGTGAAGCTGAAGATGCGTATGAGCTGATGTGTCCGCCTACACCGACGCCTGGACGTTGTGCGCGGTGCACGAGCATGGCGGCGTTCCATCGCATGAAGGAGCGAATGCGGCGTTCCATTGCTTCATCACCCGGGAAATCGGGTTCGCGCTCAGGCGGAATGGTATTGATGTAATCGCTGTTACGAAGACTTGGTACACCGACTGATTTCTCTGCTGCGCGTTGCAAGAGCGAGAGCATTACATAACGCGCGCGAGTGGGCCCAGCATTTTCAAGGAGTGCATCAAAGGAGGCTCGCCATTCGGCGCTCTCTTCTGGATCAGTATCGACCAATTGGCTCGGCATGCCGCCAGTGATCAGCGGGTCTTGGTCAGGTCCAGAGAGTTCAAATTCAACAGCCACAGTTTGGCGCCCTTCGGGTGAGATGGGGTCTGCCCAGCCCTTGGCGGGACTGGCGAGCGATCCAGGATCCCGGGTCACGGGAGTCTTTCGAGCTCGATCCCTATCTTCCCCTAGCCAGGGTCGATTCGTCACATTAGGTGCCTTCGCCTGATGAATTCCTGGATTAATCCCGGGTTCAGATTGATTTTTACCCAGCAGGACTTGCGAAAAGCCTCAGATCTGGGTGGAGTACTCTCCACAGGTATCGAAAAAGTGAAATCCAGAGTTCCAAATGAGGAGGGGATTGTGTGAGTACGGCCGCGGGCTCCGCGGGAGTGGCGAGTCGCCTTGGTGTCCTTCCCGGTGCACTCGTCATGGAAATGGGCTTTGGCTCTGATGTCGATATGGCCCTTCGCGAAGAAATTACTGCGCTCGCGGGATCTGACTTCCTCAGTGTTGAAACCGAAGAAGTTGTTGACGTCGCCCTCATTTGGTTCCGTGAAGATGACGGAGACCTCGTTGATCTTTTGGTTGATGCACTTACCTTCTTAGCCGATGCGGGAGCTATCTGGGTGATCACTCCTAAGGCTGGCCGTCCGCAACATGTGGAGCCCAGCGACATTCAAGAAGCTGCGCCCACTGCGGGCCTTTCACAAACTTCATCTTTTGCAGTTGCAAAGGATTGGACAGCAACAAAGTTCACTGCACCAAAGGCATCTCGCCGCTAATTGCTCAACCAATCGCGGCGCTCGCCGCACAAAGGAGAAACATGGCACTTTCAATCGGCGACATCGCCCCAGATTTCACACTCAAAAATCAGCAGACCGAAGAGGTGACGCTCTCTTCTTTCCGTGGAAAGAAGAACGTGCTGATCACCTTCTATCCCTTCTCCTTTACTGGTACTTGTACTGGTGAACTTTGTGGTCTTCGCGATGACCTCAGTTCTTTCCAAAATGAGAAGACTGAACTCCTTGCCATCTCATGCGACTCTCCTTACACACAGAAGGAATTTGCTGCCAAGGAAGGCTTCAACTTCTCTGTGCTCTCAGACTTCTGGCCACATGGCGCCGCATCTCAGGCATTCGGAACCTTCATCGAAGAGAAGGGCTTTGCTAACCGTGGATCCTTCATCATCGACAAAAAAGGCGTTGTCCGATTTGCTCTTTACAGTGGCATGGACGCGCGAAATAACGAGGATTACAAGAAGGCCCTAGCTGCCCTCTAGTATGTTCCGGTCGCGCCCACTTAGGTGGGTGCGATAAGGGTGCTTAGCTCAGCGGTAGAGCGCCTCGCTTACACCGAGGATGTCGGGGGTTCGAAACCCTCAGCGCCCACCAGATAGACCGCCACACTAATAAGTCAGTGGCGCGTTTGGATCACTCTTCTGATGAGTGCGAATGACTTGTTCTGTGCACTCCGCTAAATCCGAGAGTAGCTTTGCTTGAGAGAGTTCGTGTGGCAACGAGATTCCCATCATCATTCCGCGTGGTTGATATGAGCGGCCGAGGTACCAATCTCTCTTAGCCATCTCATCGTAGATCGCCAGGCCATCAACGTTCTCCTGGTCTGAAGGACCAAAACTAATGATGAGGGAATGTGGCGTGCTGTTAATGGTGAGTCCTGGAATTGCGTTAATGCCAGCCATGATTTCATCACGTAGGTTCATCAGGCGCTTATTCAACGCTAGATACCCGTCATGACCAAGATAGTTCATCACGGCGTAGGAGCTTGCAATCGATCCGCCAGGACGAGTGCTCGCCACGTTGGGGTTTGAAAATTGACCAAGGGGCCAGTCATAGAAATTGAATGGTTGAAAAGAGGCGAGTTCGGCGTTTGCATAGAGAACGAGCGATGAGCCCTTGGCGCCGAAGCCGTACTTGTGCATATCGGCAGAGATCGAGCTCACTCCAGGAAGTGAGAAATCAAAGTCGGGAACTTCGTACCCAAGTTCGCGCGCGAAGGGCGCTTGTAATCCAGCGATACACGCATCGACGTGGAGCCAGAGATTCCTTCGTTGCGCTAGAGCGCTGAGATCGCTGATCGGATCGACTACACCGTAAGGAAAACAGACCGCAGAGCCCACGAGTGCGATGGTGTTCGTGGTGATGGCCGCTTCCATGGCAGAAACATCTCCACGCAGGTCCGTAGCAACTGGTACGCGCACAATCGTGAGTCCGAGATACTCTGCGGCCCGATTGAAGGTGGGATGACCGGAGAATGGAATCACTACTTCGGGTGCTGTAATTTCTGGCTTATGTGTGCGCGCCCAATCGCGAGCGGCTTTCATGGCAACGAAAATACTTTCACTTCCACCTGAGGTGATGTGCCCGACGGCCGACGTGCCCTGCAAAAGCCCCGCCGCATAATCGATGACCGCGTCTTCCATGATCTTCAGGCTTTTAAAAGTTTTGCCCGCACCGCCACCGTTTTCTTGCATGTACATCGTGTAGCTCTCGCGCTGTACTTCAAAGATGTCATCGCCGCCGTACCAGACATGGAAGGCATGGCGGCCTTCCCGCCACTTCACATCGTGTGTGGAGTAGCCAGACATCTCGTCCTTGATCTCAGCCCAAGGGCGGCCATGTTTCGGTAGCGCTGGTCTCATCTCTTCTCCTCGATAGGTTCGCCCCCAATCTAAGGGCATGGGTCAGCGGGTGGAAAGGATGGCTGCAGGTGCATTCCAATCTCTGGTGGGTGTGACTGGCCTCATGGGCGCGGTAGCCTTAAGCCAATTCCATATCGGCCCCAGGAGGTCCTCGTGAAAGCTGCGCCAGCAGATCAAGCGAAGCTACTCGATATTGCGGGCCTTGATCAGACCCTCTCCCAGCTCGCTCATAAGGCCAAGTCGTTGCCGGAGCACGAGGCGATCGCCAGGGCTGGGGTCCGACTTACAGAGCTCAACAATCTCATTGTGGCAATCACCACCGAGCAGAGCGATATCAAGAAGGAATTACTTCGCGCGGATGCCGATGTTGATCAGGTGCGCTCTCGCGTCGCTAAGGATCAGAGCCGTCTAGATGCCGGTCAAGGAAGTCCGAAAGAACTCGAAGCTTTCCAGCACGAGTTGGTATCACTTGGGCGCCGGCAGAATGAGCTCGAAGAGATAGAACTTGAAATTATGGAGCGCATGGAGTCTGCTCAGGCGCGTGAGAAAGAATTGCGTACCGAGCACGATGCGATTTCTGCCGATGTAAATTCCATGGAATCAAAGCGCGACGGTGCGCTCGCAGCAATTTCTGGAGAAGAAATCGTCACACGCGAAATGCGCGGAATTCTTGCGAGTCAAATCGATGATGCGCTCCTTGCTCAATACACGAAACTTAGCGAATCCATAGGCGCACCTGGTGCTGCCGCACTGCACCAACGTCGTTGCCAAGGATGCCGACTAGAAATCAACGCGGTTGATATCGAGAAGTTCCGCTCCGCGGCTGCTGATGAAGTTTTGCGCTGTGAGGAGTGCCGCCGCATTCTCGTACGTACTTCAGATTCTGGTCTTTAATGTCTCGCTCTTTAGTAATTACTGCAGACGGTGGCTCACGTGGCAATCCTGGCCCTGCTGGATTTGGCGCCGTAGTTATTGATGCGAAAACTGGCGAGGTACTTAAGGAGGTAGCTGAGTCCATTGGTGTGGCCACTAACAACGTGGCCGAATACCGTGGCTTAATTGCTGGGCTCACCGCCGCTCATGCGATCGATCCAGAAGCCCATATTGAAGCGCGGATGGATTCCAAGTTAGTTGTCGAGCAGATGTCGGGGCGCTGGCAGATCAAACATCCCGATATGCGTGAACTAGCCAAGCAGGCTCGCAACATTCACCCCTACGAATTGATCAAGTTCATCTGGATTCCGCGTGAAGAGAATTCACATGCAGATCGTCTGGCTAACGAAGCGTTAGATGCTGCTGAACAAGGCCAGGCATGGCAGGGGAGTCCAAATGTGGATGTCCCGGCCGATGCGGCTCCGAAGAATCAACTCGTTGGGCGCCTCACAAGCGGTGCACCAGTAACAACCTTGATTTTGATCCGTCATGGCGAAACTCATCTCACTCCTGAGCGGCGATTCTCAGGCAGTGGCGGCACCAACCCTGGTTTGAGTGAACATGGTGAGTGGCAAGCGGCACATATGGCGAAGGCCGTATGCGTTCGGGAGATTGACGTTCTCTATACCTCGCCGCTTTTGCGTGCGAAGCAAACTGCCGCGCATATTGAACAGCACGCAAAACTGAAGGCGATTGTGGAAGATGATTTCACTGAATTGAATTTTGGTGAGTGGGAGGGTCTTAGTTTTGCTGAGGTGAAGGAGCAAGATGGTGCACGCCTAGATCGCTGGCTCACATCGACTTCGCTGCCGACGCCAGGTGGGGAATCTCATGATCAAGTTTCAGCGCGTGTTATCCCCGCGATGTATCGCGTCGCCAAGAAGCATGTGGGTAGGACCGTTGCGATCGTGGCGCACGTAACCCCAATCAAGCAGATGCTGCGCGAGACTTTGGGTGCTCCGATGGAGATCATTCATCGCTTCGATCTTCACCCGTGTGGCGTTTCTGTCGTGAGTATTTGGGAGGATGGTTTCGCGCTCGTGCGAGCGATGAACGACACCTCCCACCTCGCAACTCACTCTGAGTGAGGTTTAGGTGCAATGGAGCCGTTAGTTCACATCGAGGGTCCATAAAGTTCCTTTAAGCTCCATTGAGGTGGTAAGTTCTGCCCAGGAAGCGAGGGGTTATGGCAATTAACGTGAAGTTATCTGAGGAATTCGTGGCAGATGCGCGCCGTAATGCACAGGCGGATCATCGCTCTCTGCCAAAGCAGATCGAGTATTACTACCGTATCGGCAAGATTGCCGAAGATAATCCCGATCTCTCTTTCAAGCTCATCAGAGAGATTCTGAAGGCAATGTCCGAGGGGTCGGCGGGAGAGTACATATTCGGCGATGCTAATTCTCAAGAGCACATCCTTCCATCGAAAGTTAAAGAAATTGAGTTCGCAACAAAAAAGTGACCTCGACGTAGCGGTCAGGAGGATTCGCTTTGAACCTCGGGTCGGTAAGTTGAAACTTGGTAACCTTTCCGACGTTCGAGTACTCAAGTTCAGTATGAATCGCGAATTATGGTTATTGGCATATCAAGAATTGCGTGAAGAAGAAATTATGTTGCTTACTTTTGGAAGTCATGAGAACTTCTATCGAGATCTCGAAAGGCAAATCAGTGGAGGATGATATTTAGATAGTGCGGTTTCTTCGCACTACTTGGCAATACGTGCTCGACTTCGAACTTCTTACTCAATACTTTTGAAACGGCAGCGATGCTTGTCGGTGCTTTCGTTTGTAACAAGAGCTCACGTGCCACCTCTCCGCGCGTTAACTTCGCCATATGCGAGATAACGCTTCTCTTTCCATTCTTCTCAAGGAAGACACGTACCTGTGCAGTGTTAGCGGGGTTCGGAACCCAAGCCGTTGCATAAGTTTGTGAACGCATGTCGATAACGGGTGCGGAATCCAAACCAGCAAGCGCAAGAGACAAATGTTTCTTCCAGAATGCACTCAGGCCACCAACACGGGGGAGCGTCACATCCATGCTCAAGCGATAGGCAGGAATCGCATCAGATGGTCTTAGCGCACCGAAGAGTGCAGAGATCACCAACAGCTGATCCTCGGCTCGCTTGCGTACATCGTTCGGTAGCGAACTCCAGTCGAGTGCTTCATAAAGGACTCCCGAGTAGACCTCAAGTGCCGGTGCACACGGTGCGGTTATTAGGCCGCTATCGACCTTGATCTCTCCGGCTAGTCCAGGAGTTAACCCCAAGGTGTCACTTGCCTTCTTCTGCGGTCCTTGGGCTAACTTCACCAATGACGCCAAGACCTCTGAGCGCGGTTTGGATAGTTCTGAAGCGCAGGTGAGCGTAGATAGAGCCAACTTCTTCCCCTTAAGAGGCGCACTTTTGCCTTCACTCGGGGGGAGGAGAATCAGCACAACACGAGAGGCTATCGGGCAGGTAGGCTCACTGCTTGAAGAAGAGTCGTCTGGGTTACCGCGTCGGAGTTAGCTTGCTAATTGCGCCGAGGAAAGTCCGGACTCCACAGGGCAAGGTGGTGGGTAACGCCCACTCGGGGTGACCCGCAGGAAAGTGCAACAGAGAGTAGACCGCCAAGCAATTGGTAAGGGTGAAAGGGTGGTGTAAGAGACCACCAGCGATGATGGCGACATTGTCGGCTAGGTAAACCCCACCTGGAGCAAGGTCATATAGAGAGCGTTTGAGATCGGCCCGGTCGAGCTCTCGGGTAGACCGCACGACTTCGTTGGCAACAACGAGGCTAGATAGATGGTGACCCATCCGATACTCGCGAGAGTGCGGTGGACAGGATCCGGCTTATAGGGCGACTCTTCTTTATTTTGTTTACCTTACGCATA
>JBAXIG010000002.1:0-53899 GCA_037138535.1 Actinomycetes bacterium | reverse complement strand
AAGTGCGGGATGAGCCTGTAGTGCTACAAGAACTTCGGCTACCACTTTTTCATCCACAATCGGCGCAGAAAGTATTCCTTTAAGCGTGGCGTCTGCGGGATTTGACGATGCCATTACATGCAAGGTTACTAATGTTGGAACGCCTTCGCGTAGATCAGTCCCAGGGGTCTTTCCCGACTCTCCAGATTCACTCGCAATGTCGATCACATCGTCCGCTAGTTGAAAAGCTACTCCAATGAGTTCGCCGAACCTTGTGAGCGTTTCGACGACTTCCAAAGAAGCCCCACCTATCATGGCGCCAAATCGCGCACTTGTGGCGATAAGTGAACCAGTCTTGTCGGCGACAACTTTGAGATAATGGGCGAGTTGATCTCCCTCTCCACCGACGCTCTCCATGATCTGACCAGTTACTAACCGCTCAAACGTGCGAGCTTGGAGGCGGACCGCTTCGGGTCCAAGGTCTGCCAAGAGGTCAGAAGCTTTTGCAAAAAGGAAATCACCAGTCAAGATCGCAATGGTGTTATCCCACTTAGCATTGGCACTGGGAACTCCGCGCCGTAGTGGAGCTTCATCCATCACATCATCGTGATAGAGGGTGGCTAGGTGGGTAAGTTCTACGACTACAGCCGCCTTGACTACGTCTTCAGATATCCCTTTTCCAAATTGCGAGGAAAGCAAAGTGAGCAGTGGGCGCAGTCGCTTACCTCCGGCAAGTGCGAGGTGACGCGAGGCTTCCGTGATGAAGGGGTATTCGCCTTCAACATGAGAGACGAGAAACTCTTCGACCTCAGCCAAACCAGCGATTAAAGCACTCTCGAGTTCAGGTGCTAGGTGAGGAATACCTAACGTGCTCAATTAGAAAACGAATCTTGAGGCCGCGTCAATGACGTGTACGAGAGCGTTAGGAAGGATTCCGAGTACGAGAGTGACAGTGGCGCAGAGCGCAATTGCTGCGGTTGTCATCAATGGAACAGCCGCGACAGTCGGACCATCTTCTTCTGGATCCTGGAAGAACATGAGCACGATGAGTCGAATGTAGAAGAAGGCAGCGATGGCACTCGTGAGTACACCGAAGATCACTAGCACGATCGAGCCGCTCTCATAAGCAGCCGAGAAGACTGCGAATTTCGCTACAAAACCACTTGTGAGAGGAATACCCGCCAACCCGAGCAGGAAGAGAGTGAGGAGCGCGGCAATCCATGGTGAACGTTTTCCAAGCCCCGCATACCCTGAAATGTGAGTGGCTTCACCGGAGGAGTTGCGCACCAAGGTAACGATTGCGAAGGCACCAATGGTGGTGAAGCCGTAGGTAACCAAATAGAAGAGCGTGCCAGAAAGTCCAGCCTTATTCGTAGCCACGATTCCCGTAAGGATAAAGCCGGAGTGGGCCACCGAAGAGTAGGCCAACATGCGCTTAATATCCGTTTGCGTCAAAGCCCAGAGCGCACCTAACACCATGGTGGCGATTGCAATGATCGTGAGCATTGGACGCCAATCCCAACGCGCGCCACTCAAGCCTACATAAAAGAGTCGAGCGAAGGCGCCAAACGCTGCAATCTTGGTGCAGGCAGCCATGAAAGCAGTAACTGGCGTCGGCGCACCTTGATAAACATCTGGCGTCCATGAATGGAATGGCACTGCACTCACTTTAAAGAGTAAACCCACTGAAACGAGCGCGATTCCGGTGAGCAAGAAGACGTCGTTACCTGCATTTGTTTGGATTGCCTCACGAATTTGACGGAAGCCGACACTGCCGGAGTATCCATAGAGGAACGCAGCGCCATACAAGAAGAATGCAGAAGAAAAAGCCCCCAGTAAAAAGTACTTCATTGCAGCCTCTTGCGAGAGCAGGCGACGGCGACGAGCTAAGCCCGACATCAAATAAAGCGGAAGCGAAAGGACTTCGAGCGCAACAAACATGGTGACTAGATCGTTTGCAGCCGGGAAGAGCATCATGCCAGCGATGGCGAAGAGAGTAAGCGGGAAAACTTCGGTCTGTGTGAGCTTAGCCAAAGTAGCTTTCCGCTCAGCTTCTGATCCAGGGATTGCCGCAGCCTGCGCCACGAATGCATCACCTGAGGAATCCAGTTTGCGCTCCGCGATCAGCAACAAGCCAGCGATACCTAGAATCACAATGGCACCTTGAAGCACCAGGGCGGGTCCGTCAATGGCTACTGCGCTTTCGGCAGTAATCGACGTAGTCGCATGAATCTTGAGAATCCAGACGAATGCCACCACCAGCCCAGCAATCGATAGCGGGACTTGAATCTGGTAGCGGCGCTCACGAGCAAAAAAAGCTTCGACAATTACGCCGAGAAGTGCGGTTCCCAAAACAATTAGAATTGGCAGGACTTGGCTGTAATTAATTACCGGGGCGACGAAATTCATTCTCTTACTCCCCCGCTGTCGGTGTGGGCTCGGTGGCATGAACTTGCGTCAAGGTATGCGACACCGTCGGGTTGATGACGTTAAGCAAGACACTTGGCACAAATCCCAGAAAAATGATGATGGCAATCACAGGTGCAATTGCCACCCTCTCACGAGTAGTGAGATCTGACAGCGACTCGTTACCGGGGGTAATAGGTCCGTGTAGCGAACGTTGCACCACAATCAAGATATAAAGCGCAGCTAACACGATAGCGATAGTCGAAATGATGGCGGCGACTGGGAAGGTTTGATACGAACCCACGAGCACTAACACTTCGCTGATAAAACTTGAGAGGCCAGGAAGCGCCAAGCTCGACATTCCTGCAATGAAGAACATCCACGCCATCACTGGAGTGACGCGCTGCAAGCCACCGAAGTCGGCAATCGTTGAAGAGTTCCGGCGAGAGATCATCCAGCCGGCAACCATAAAGAGAGCGGCAGTAGAGAATCCGTGGTTGAACATGTAAAGCGTCGAACCGGCACCCGCAGTACTCGTCATTGCAAAAATACCAAGAACGATAAAGCCGAAGTGTGAGATAGAGGTGAATGCAATGAGGCGTTTGAGATCCTTCTGCCCAATAGCCAAGATCGCACCGTAGATGATGCTGATGACCGCAAGTACCACAATGGTCGGTGCAAAATAGTGCGCAGCATCTGGAAAGAGTGGAAGGCAATAGCGAATCATGCCGTAGGTGCCCACTTTGTCGAGCACACCAATGAGCAGAATCGCGGTTCCTGGAGTTGCCGCTGAGGCAGCATCTGGCAACCACGTGTGTAGTGGCCACATCGGTGCCTTGATCGCAAAGGCAATAAAGAAGCCGAGGAAGAGCCAGCGCTGCAGATGTTGATCAATGTTGAGCGCACTCAATTCAGTGACGTCGAATGTAGGTGCACCGAATTGACTCTTTGTAAGCACGTACAGTCCGATGACCGCAGCGAGCATGAGTAAGCCACCCAACAAGCTATAAAGCAAGAACTTCACCGCCGCGTATGAGCGATTTGGCCCACCGAAAGAACCGATCAGGAAGTAGACCGGAACCAACATCGCTTCGAAAAATACATAGAAGAGGAAGACATCGGTGGCCGCAAAGACACCGACCATGAAAGTTTCCAAGATCAATAGCAGAGCGAAAAAGGCCTTCTGACTAAAGCGTCCACCTTGGCCTTCATTCCAAGAAGCGAGAATGACGATAGGAGCCAAAATAAGTGCCATCAAAATCAGCACTAAGCCCGTTCCGTCGATGCCCAGCCCATACTTCACGCCAAAGGAGGTAATCCACTCGTGACTCTCCACAAACTGGAACGTTCCGAGTGCGCGATCAAACTGAAGTGCCATCGCAACGCCCAGAAGGGCGGTGAGCATACTCGTGCCGAGTGCGATCTGCTTAGCAAGCAAGGTGCGACCGGCTGGCAATCCAGCAACCACTGCCGAACCAATCAGCGGGAGTAGGAGTAGTGAGGAGAGGTACATGATCAGATCCTCGCTGCCAACATGGCCGCCAAGACAAGCGCGGCGCCGACCAGAATGAATAATGCGTAGGTGCGTACATAACCAGTCTGCGCTCTGCGCACTCGTACCGAGAGCCCTCCGAAGAGCGCTCCGGTGCCGTTCACCGCCCCATCAACAACCTTGCGATCGAAGAATGAGAGTGCGCGAGTGAGATATTGACCAGGACGCATAAAGACTGCTTCGTTAAACGCATCTTGCAATAGATCACGCCTGGCAAAACGAGTCCAAAGAGAAACGTTTGTGGGCGCGACCGCTTCGACTGGCACGCGTACATATTTGAGGTAGGCAAGCGCCACACCGAGAGCGACAGCGACCAAAGCCATAATGCTGACGACGATGGGTTTGAGCGCGGGCTCGCCTTCAACGAATCCACGAGCTACCACAGGTTCGAGCCAATGTTGCAAGGAGGAACCAAAAGTAAAGAGTGCTCCAGCCGCAATCGAACCCACCGAAAGAATGATGATTGGTGCTGTCATAAGTTTCGGAGACTCATGCGGATGTACTTCTTCGGCCCAACGCTTTTGGCCGAAGAAGGTCATCACCATGACACGTGTCATGTAGAAAGCCGTGATAGCGGCGCCCAGCAGCGCTGCGAAACCGATAATCCAGCCACGGGCGCCACCGGCGTTGAAAGC
Organism: Actinomycetes bacterium; assembly: GCA_037138535.1. GTDB lineage: Bacteria > Actinomycetota > Actinomycetes > Nanopelagicales > Nanopelagicaceae. Next base: position 49,327 of record JBAXIG010000002.1, on the reverse strand, counting down.
CGCCTCGATAATTTTGTCCTTCGAGAAGAATCCGGAGAAGGGTGGCACTCCGATGATTGCCAAGTAACCCAGACCAAAAGTGAGGTAAGTGATCGGCATCGCCACACGCAAGCGACCGAACTTACGCATGTCTACTTCATCGTTCATACCGTGCATAACCGAACCTGCGCCAAGGAACATACTTGCTTTAAAGAAACCGTGAGTAAGCAAGTGCATGATTGCAAAGGCGTAACCTGCAGGTCCAAGACCAGCAGCGAGAACCATATAGCCAATCTGCGACATGGTTGAAGCCGCCAACGCCTTTTTAATATCATCTTTTGCAGTTCCAATAAGTGCACCGAAAAGCAGAGTGACGACACCTACAATGACCACCATCAGTTGCGCAGTTGGCGCTGAATCGAAGACAAAGTTTGAACGCGTGATGAGGTAAACGCCTGCCGTCACCATTGTTGCTGCGTGAATAAGAGCCGAGACGGGCGTGGGGCCAGCCATGGCGTCACCCAGCCATGATTGCAATGGGAATTGGGCAGACTTACCAGCAGCTGCAAGCAAGAGAGCAAGCCCCATCCACGTCATGACTTGCTTGTGTTCCGGACCAGCATGGTTTGCCACACCTTGGAACGAGACCGTACCAAAAGCCGTGAAGGCAATCATGATTGCAAAACTAAGTCCCATATCGCCGATACGGTTAACTACAAAAGCTTTCTTTGCAGCTGTCGCATAGGCCGGCTTCTGGTTCCAGAATCCGATGAGGAGATAAGAGGCCAGGCCCACCCCTTCCCAACCCACATAGAGGTTGAGGAATGAATCGCCCAGGACTAGCAAGAGCATTGCAGCGATGAAGAGATTGAGGTAAGAGAAGAATCGACGGCGATCATGGTCGTGCTCCATATAGGCGATCGAATACACATGAATCAACGTGCCAACACCAGTAATAAGGAGCACAAAGCAAATCGAAAGTTGATCTAGGAGTAATCCAGCTTCCACATTGAAAGAGCCAGCGTTGATCCATGTGAAGAGGTGTTGTGAGACGCCGCGTGACTCGCCATCTCGACTCAGCATCTTAAAGAGTTCCACCACACCGACTATGAACGATGCTCCGGAGAGCCCAGTAGCCAGCAGATGACCCCATTTATCAGAACGGCGCCCAGCCAAAAGGAGGATCGTTGAGCCAAGCGCGGGGAGCGCAATCAACCAGACCAGCAGCGAACTAGTTCCGCCGGCGAGTGCATGTGTAGCTTCCACGATATTCCTCCTTTCTAGTACTTCAACAAGTTGGCGTCATCGACCGAAGCCGAGCGACGAGAGCGGAAGATTGTCACGATGATTGCGAGCCCAACTACTACTTCGCAAGCCGCTACCACCATGGTGAAAAAAGCGACTACTTGACCATCGAGATTTCCAAGCAATCTAGCGAAAGTAACGAAAGCTAAGTTGGCTGCATTAAGCATCAATTCGACACACATGAAAACTACAATTGCGTTGCGACGAAGGACCACGCCAATGGCTCCGATTGAAAAGAGTAGCGCTGAGAGCACAAGGTAATTATTTGGATTCATCTTCGCCCTCCTCGATCGTGCGCATCTCAAAGGCCTTGGTGTCTAAGACATCTCCTCGAGCCTTCAAAACGCGCGAGACGGACGTAGGATCGGGAGTGCCATCTGGAAGTAATGCAGGAACATCTACCGCGTTATGCAAGGCATATACGCCCGGGCTAGGTAGCGGGGCGCCAGGCAACTTCGACCCGGGTCGAAATCGAAGGATGGAGAGTTCGCGCTGTGTTGGTCGCTCGCTTGTGCGCTCACGATGACCCAGGACCATTGCTCCCAGAGCGGCGGTGATAAGAAGTGCGGAGATCACTTCAAAGGACCAGACGTAACGGGTAAAGAGCAACTGCGCCAAACCTTCGACGTTGCCGTCAGTATTTGCAGATACCAATCCAGCAAAGCCTGTGTAGGAACGGCCGATGGCTGCGATCAGAAGTACTGCAAATCCGAGAGCGCCAATCATTGCCACAACGCGCTGGCCCTTGATGGTCTCAATCAGCGAATCTGAACTATCTACACCTACCAACATCAGAATAAAGAGGAAGAGCATCATGACCGCACCGGTGTAGACCACGATCTGCACGATTCCAAGGAATGGCGCATCTTCTGCGATGTAGAAGACTGCCAAAGTAATCATGACCCAGGCGAGAAGAAGCGCTGAATGCACTGCCTTCTTCACAAAAATCATGCTTACTGCCGAAATGACAGCAAGCGGTGCCAGGATCCAGAAGAGCACCGCCTCGGGGGTGCCGGTGAGCCCAGGAGTAAAAGGATTAGCCGCCAGAATTAAATTCATACCTGCTCGCCCTGGCTTGGATGAGCGGTGGTGACTTTTCCACGGTAGTAATCGCCATCGTCAGTTCCGGGGAACATGGCATGAGGTGGCGCAACCATCCCTGGCATGAGTGGGGCAAGTAGATCTTGCTTCTCGTAAATAAGCTTTTCGCGACCATCATCTGCTAGTTCATATTCGTTGGTCATAGTCAGCGCACGGGTGGGGCACGCCTCGATGCACAGCCCACAAAAAATGCAACGCAAGTAGTTGATTTGGTAAACACGACCAAAACGCTCTCCTGGAGAGAAGCGACCATCTTCAGTATTAGAAGCGCCTTCTACATAGATCGCATCTGCCGGACAGGCCCAAGCGCAGAGTTCGCAACCGATACAACGTTCAAGCCCATCTGGATAGCGGTTAAGTTGATGCCGACCATGAAAACGTGGAGCAGTTGGCACCTTCTCTTCTGGGTATTGCTCGGTATTCACTTTTTTGAACATGGTCGCGAAGGTGACTCCGAAGCCTTGAGATTGCTTTCCGAGGCTCGCAGGCCCGGTGTTCGATACAGGAATGCTCTCCTGCGCTGCCCTCTCGAGGGCGCCATCCTTTGAAGGAACCAATTCGTTACTCACTCGCGGACTCCTTAGAGGCAACTGCGCTGGGCACCACAAATGTGGAAACGCTCATGGGGATTAGGGGTACGGCAAAATCAGGATCTTCATAAACAAGAGCAGTAACTTCTCCAGCTTTGCGCTTCTTCGTTCTGTCGTAAATGGAACTACCTCCGAGACCCAAGAGGATTGCCCCTACGACGAAAGCCAATACGTAAGCACGTGAGGTTCCTTGAAGCGAAAATACGCGAAGCGTAGAGACAACCATGATCCATACGAGAGATGCTGGGATGAGTACTTTCCAACCAAATTTCATGAATTGGTCATAGCGAAGGCGTGGAAGTGTGCCACGAAGCCAAATGAAGAAGAAGAGGAACGCGAGCACCTTGGCAAGGAACCAGAAGAAGGTGAAGTACCCGCCGAGCCAAGATTCAGTAAATGTGAGACCCGGAAGTGCGTGGTACCCACCTAGAAAGAGTGTGGTTGCCAGCGCAGAGACAGTGATGATGTTTACGTATTCAGCTAGAAAAAAGAGGGCAAACTTTAGAGAGGAGTACTCAGTGTGGAATCCACCCACAAGCTCACCCTCTGCTTCTGCCAAGTCAAATGGTGCACGGTTCGTTTCACCCACCATTGAAATCACGTAGATGACGAAAGATGGGAAGAGCACGATCGCATACCAAATTTTATTTTGCGCCTCAATAATGTCTGAGGTGGACATTGAACCCGCGTAGAGGAAGACCGCTACGAGTGAAAGACCCATTGCAACTTCATACGAAATTACTTGGGCACTCGAGCGTAATCCACCGAGGAGTGGATAAGTAGACCCCGACGACCACCCGGCGAGCACAATTCCGTATACTCCAACAGACGCAATTGCGAGAATATAAAGCACGCCAACGGGAAGATCGGTGAGTTGCATCGTGGTCTCATGCCCGAAGAGCGTGACTTTGCCTGTCATAGGAATAACAGCAAAGGCCATGAAACAGGTGGTTGCAGCGATGATGGGTGCAAGGACAAAGACCACAGCATCGGCGGCTTTAGGAATAATATCTTCCTTCAGCGCAAGCTTTACACCGTCTGCCAGACCCTGCACCAAGCCGAATGGACCGGTGCGGTTTGGTCCAAGACGCATTTGCATGCGAGCCACAATGCGTCGCTCGCCCCAGATTGACAAGAGAGTCATCAGCACAGCAAAGACAAAAACAATCAGCGCCTTTACCAGAGTAAGCCAACCCGGGTCATTCCCGAGAAGTTGTTGAACTTCACTCACGATGCCGCTCCAATCGTGACGCGCCCACTCTTGCCGAGTATGCGCACTTGGGAGTTAATTGAATTCTCTGGAACCCAAACAAGATCATCTTGCATCTCGGTGATCTCTACCGGCAGCGTGATCACGCCTACTTCACCAGTGATCTTGATTGCAGAAGCGATTCCATGCTTTTGAGCAGTTCCAGCGGAGATGCGTGCTACTGCTTTTCGCGCAGTGCCGGCAAGATGAGACTCATCTTCTTGAAGCGATCCAAGATCGAGCAACATACGCCAAGAGATCAGTTGTGCATTGCCGCCCTGATCAACACTTTTTAAGCCGGCGGAGGGGGCGCTCACTCGTGCGCCGTCCCATGATCCAAGCGCGTGAAGTTCTCTTCCCGCCGACGCAGTATCTCCAAAGCCAAGAGGGCGCTTCATTTCCTTGGCCAACATAGAAAGCACGCGAGCATCAGAGAACTTGGAAACATCGTCAAGAACCCGATCAAAAGAGCGCGCTCTTCCTTCCCAATTAGTAAAGGTTCCTGACTTTTCAACCACGGCCGCAACTGGGAAGACCACGTCGGCAAATTCGGTCACCGAACTTTCACGAATTTCGAAGCTCACTACAAAAGCCTTCTCAAGAGCTGCGCGAGCATCAACTGATAGATCATTAATGTCGACGCCGGCGACGACCAGGGAGATAACTGTTCCCTCTGCTGCCGCCATAATAATTTCGTCGCTATTACGACCAATTTCAGCGGGAAGTGAAGAGGCACCCCACGCGCTTGCGAGATCTACCCGAGCGCTCGGATCTGAAATTGGGCGCCCACCCGGGAGCAAGTTACCAAGTGCGCCGGCTTCGAGAGCTCCACGTTCGCCTGCCCGACGTGGGACCCAACCCACTTTTGCCCCACTCTTTTTGGAGGCCTCGAGAACTGCGGAGTAGAGCCCTGGAGTACGAGCAGCGCGCTCGCCTACTAAAATTACTGAATGCTGATCAAGCTGCACGCCGGAGAGTGCGGCAATTTCATCGCCCTTAATGACAGTGGCGTTCAACTTCTTACTTCCCGCCGAGCGGAAAGGCGCGACGGTTGAAACAGTCAAATTATGTGAGAGCACGTTGCGGCGTAGTCGCAGGAAGACAATCGGAGATTCTTCCTCGGGCTCGAATGCCACAAGCACAACATGTCCTGCGGCATCGATATCGGCATATGAAGTCGAGGTTCCGGCAATCTGCCCTAAAAATGCGCGCTCTTCTTCACTTGCGCTGCGCGCCCGGAAGTCGATGTCATTAGTCCCGAGCACCGTCCGCGCGAATTTTTGATAAGCGTATGCGTCCTCGACCGTGAGACGACCGCCAGTCAGTACCGCGGAACGCTTACCTTCCAACATCGCCGCCGCGGTAGCCAATGCGTCTGGCCACGAGGTAGGCACGAGCCGTCCATCTACTCGCACAAGTGGCGTAGTGAGGCGATTCTTAGAAGTGGCGTACTGGAATGCCCAGCGACCCTTATCGCAATTCCACTCTTCATTCACCTCTGCATCGTCTCCAGCAAGGCGGCGAAGAACTATGCCACGTCGCACGTCCGTTCGTAGCGCACATCCTGATGCACAATGCTCACACACAGATGGTGTGGAAACTAAATCGAATGGGCGAGAACGGAATCGGTAAGCGGCGCCAGTGAGGGCTCCTACTGGGCAGATCTGAATTGTATTACCTGAGAAGTACGACTCGAAGGGTTCCTTCTCGTAAATGCCAACTTGCTGAAGCGCTCCGCGTTCATTCAACGTGATGAATGGATCTCCAGAAATTTGATCCGAGAAGCGAGTACAGCGAGCACAGAGAACGCAACGCTCCCGGTCAAGAAGAACTTGCGAAGAAATATTGATCGGCTTAGGGAATGTGCGCTTTACCCCAGTGAAACGAGATTCTCCACGTCCGGTCGACATCGCTTGATTTTGAAGTGGACATTCTCCACCTTTGTCACAGACGGGGCAATCGAGTGGGTGATTAATAAGGAGGAGCTCCATCACGCCTTGTTGCGCCTTGGCAGCGACAGAGGAAGTTAATTGCGTCTTAACAACCATGCCGTTCTCAACAGGCATAGTGCAAGAAGCTTGAGGTTTCGGAAATGCACGGCCGTTGATTTCTACGTCTACCAAACATTGCCGGCAGGCACCAACCGGATCAAGGAGCGGGTGATCGCAAAAACGTGGAACTTGAATACCCAACATTTCAGCAGCACGAATAATCAACGTGCCTTTGGGAACCGCTACTTCGAAACCATCGATCGTTAACGTGATCATTTCGACATTCGTGGCTACTTCATTGTTGGTGAGAGTCATTACGCATGCACTCCGACGAAAAGTGTTGATGCAACTGGGTCAAATGGGCACTTTCCAGCTGAAAGATGTGCGAGATATTCTTCGCGGAAATATTGAATTGACGAGGTAATCGGACTCGTCGCTCCATCTCCGAGTGCACAGAAAGATCGTCCCATAATGTTGTCGCAAAGATCGAGTAACTTCTCGAGATCTTCTGCTTTACCTACCCCATTTTCAAGATCTTTAAGAATCTGTACAAGCCACCAAGTGCCCTCTCGGCACGGGGTGCACTTGCCGCAGGATTCGTGCTTGTAGAACTCGGTCCAGCGGAGTACCGCGCGCACTACACAGGTGGTTTCGTCAAAAATCTGAAGTGCTTTGGTGCCAAGCATCGACCCTGCGGCACCCACACCTTCGTAATCAAGCGGTACATCAAGATGCTCCGCCGTGAAGATGGGAGTAGAGGAACCACCCGGTGTCCAGAACTTGATGGTGTGGCCCGCTCGAATTCCGCCGCTCATATCAAGTAACTCACGAAGAGTGATTCCTAGCGGCGCCTCATATTGGCCAGGGCGAGTGACGTGACCAGAGAGCGAGTAGAGCGTGAAGCCTTTGCTCTTTTCGGTACCTATCGATTGGAACCATTCAACGCCATGGGCAAAGATCGCCGGCACACTAGCGATGGATTCGACGTTGTTCACCACGGTGGGACATGCATAGAGACCAGCAATAGCCGGAAATGGTGGACGCAAGCGAGGTTGACCGCGGAAGCCTTCGAGGGAATCCAGCAGCGCTGTCTCTTCGCCACAGATATAGGCACCAGCTCCCACATGGACGATTAAATCCAGGTCATAGCCTTGACCATTGATGTTCTTTCCCAAATAACCAGCCGCATAGGCATCGTCCACTGCTTGTTGCATACGCCGAACTACGTGCGTTATTTCTCCGCGAATATAAACAAAAGCATGGTTTGCTCGAATCGCGTAAGAGGCAATGATCATGCCTTCGACGAGTGAATGCGGGTTTGCCATGAGTAGCGGCGTATCTTTGCAAGTACCTGGCTCAGACTCATCGGCATTAACCACGAGGTAGTGCGGCTTGCCATCTCCTTGTGGAATAAAAGACCACTTCATGCCAGTAGGGAAGCCTGCGCCACCACGTCCCCTGAGTCCAGAATCCTTGACAGCAGCGATCACAGCGTCTGGCTCCATGGCAAGAGCCTTCTTCAGTCCTTCATATCCGCCATTACGTTGGTAACCAACAATGGTAAACGAATCAGCTTCGTCCCAATGCTTTGAAAGAACTGGCATAAGTGCAGTCATTACGCTTCACCTCTCTCGTGGGCGATTTTGAGCCCTGCAAGCGTTGCAGGACCGGCTTGTACGCCTTCATGTGCGCGTCCGTCAGAGATACCAGCAAGTACTGCCGAATTCTCTTTCCAGGTAGGCAGAGTGAGTGGACCTCTAGTAGGAGCTGGTGGATTACCACTGCGCAATTGATCAACTAACTCCTTGGCACTCTCGATAGTCTGATTATCGAAAAACTCCCAGTTGACCATGATCACAGGCGCGTAATCACATGCTGCATTACACTCAATATGTTCAAGCGAAACTTTTCCATCTGAAGTGCGCTCGTCATTTCCGATTCCAAGGTGATCTTTAAGTTCAGCGAAGATGGCATCGCCACCCATGACTGCACACAGAGTATTTGTACACACACCCACGTGGTAATCCCCCACTGGGCGACGCTTGTATTGCGAGTAGAAAGTGGCAACTGCAGCAACTTCAGCCGTAGCTAGATCTAATTTCTTAGCAACTAGTTCCACGCCTTCGGGAGTGACAAAACCTTCGCTCGCTTGTACGAGGTGCAGGAGCGGCATGATAGCCGAGCGACTCTTGGGGTACCGAGCGATGATTGAATCCATCTGCGCAAGCAGTGCTTCGTCTTTCATTACCTGTCCACCCCGCCCATCACTGGATCAATTGAAGCCACAGCGGCGATGACGTCGGCGATCTGACTGCCTTCGCACATTGCTGCAGTTGCTTGCAGATTATTAAAAGAGGGATCGCGGAAGTGCACGCGATATGGTTTTGTGCCTCCATCAGAAATGAGTTGGGCGCCAAGCTCTCCGCGTGGACTCTCCACCGCGGCATAAGCCTGGCCAGCAGGGACTCGAAAGCCCTCCGTTACCAACTTGAAGTGATGAATCAACGACTCCATCGAAGTCCCCATAATTTCGCGGATGTGATCGAGTGAATTGCCTAATCCATCTGCGCCAAGAGTTAATTGAGCAGGCCAGCCAATCTTCTTGTCTTCGACCATGACTGGTCCCTGATACTCAGGTGAGTCAAGGCGTTCCACACATTGCTCGACGATGCGCAACGACTGGCCCATTTCGTAAATACGAATGAGGAATCGTCCATACACATCACAAGATTGCGCGGTGACAACATCAAAATCGTAGGTTTCATAGCCGCAATATGGCTGAGTTTTGCGAAGGTCCCAAGGCAACCCCGTCGATCGCAAAATCGGACCTGTGATACCAAGCGCGGTACAACCTGCAAGGTCTAAGTAACCCACACCGTCAGTGCGCGCAAGCCAAATAGAGTTACCCACGAGCAATTTCTCAGTGTCTTTGAGGTTCTTGCGCAATTGCAAAACCGTTTCGCGAATCTTGTCAGTGGCACCTTCCGGAATGTCTTGAGCAACACCACCTGGACGGACATATGCACTGTTCATCCGAAGCCCAGTCACTAATTCAAAGATGTCGAGCACAAGTTCACGCTCGCGGAATCCGAAAATCATCGCCGAAAGGGCTCCGAGTTCCATACCACCGGTTGCAAGTGCAACAAGGTGAGATGAGATTCGGTTGAGCTCCATCATCATTACGCGGATAACACTCGCGCGTGCCGGTACTTGATCCGTAATCCCAAGAAGTTTTTCAACTGCCAGGCAGTAAGCAGTTTCGTTGAAGAACGGTGAGAGGTAATCCATGCGCGTAACAAAAGTGACGCCCTGAGTCCAGTTGCGGTATTCAGCATTCTTTTCGATACCGGTGTGGAGATACCCGATGCCGCAACGCGCTTCGTTAACCGTTTCTCCTTCTAGTTCCAAAATCAAACGAAGCACGCCGTGAGTTGAAGGATGCTGTGGTCCCATATTGACCACAACATGTTCTTCTTTGGTGGAACCAATTTCAGTAACGACATCATCCCAATCACCACCGGTAACAGAGTAAATGGTGCCTTCTGTGGTCTCGCGAGACGATGCATATGGATCAAAGGTCATTGGTATGCCCGTCTTTCGCTCGGCGGTGGCACCGTTGCACCCTTGTACTCCACAGGAATACCGCCAAGTGCATAATCCTTGCGTTGTGGGTGTCCGGCCCAATCATCTGGCATCAAGATGCGGGTAAGCCCGGGATGACCATCGAAAATAATGCCAAACATGTCGAAGGTTTCGCGCTCATGCCAATTATTTCCTGCCCAAATTGAGACCACCGAAGGCAGATGTGGATTGGCATCTGGGATTGAAACCTCGAGGCGAATACGACGATTATGCGTCAGCGAAAGCAGTGGGAAAATGGCATGCAATTCACGACCTGTTTCTGCTGGGTAGTGTGCACCAGAAACGCCGAGGCACATTTCAAATCGAAGTGACGCTTCATCACGCAGAATCTTGGCAACTTCTGGTAACCGGCTAGCGCGAATGTGCATAGTGAGCTCACCGCGGTCAATCACAATTTTTTCGATTGCGTCAGAAAATGCTGGATAAGCGCGCTCGAGGGAGTCGACTACGTCGTCAAAGTAAGAGCCAAAAGGACGGCTCGAAGATCCAGGAGTTACGTTGGAATGAACCAAACCACCATAACCAGAGGTGTCTCCACTCCCGGTGGCGCCGAACATCCCTTGTTGACTCACGCGAGCAGCCCCTTCATGGAGATGGTGGGTACGGCGGCGAGCGCAGCGGCCTCAACTTCGCGAATCACATTTGCGCGGTTAGGTCCGAGTTTCTCGTTTCCGATTTGCTCGTGGAGTTTAAGGATTGCATCCATCAACATTTCTGGACGTGGTGGGCAACCTGGGAGGTAAATATCCACCGGCACGACGTGGTCCACGCCTTGAACGATTGCGTAGTTGTTGAACATACCACCCGATGACGCGCAAGCGCCCATCGCGATGACCCATTTAGGTGCCGCCATTTGGTCATAAATCTGGCGGAGGACCGGCGCCATTTTGTTGCTCACTCGGCCGGCCACGATCATGAGATCTGCTTGGCGAGGTGAGGCGCGGAAAACTTCCATTCCAAAACGCGCAAGATCGTAACGACCGGCGCCAGTGGCCATCATTTCGATAGCACAGCATGCAAGACCAAAGGTGGCTGGCCATAACGCATTCTTGCGCATGTATCCAGCGAGTTTCTCTACCGTAGTAAGAAGAAAACCGCTTGGTAATTTCTCTTCAATTCCCATGTGTCACAGTCTCTTTCTAATCCCACTCAAGCCCGCCGCGACGCCACACATAGGCGTATGCAACGAAAACAGTTCCGATGAACAACAGCATTTCAACTAATCCAAAGAGACCCATTTGGTCAAAGGAGACAGCCCATGGGTAGAGAAAAACAATTTCAATGTCAAAAACAATGAAGAGCATCGCAGTAAGAAAGTACTTGATGGGAAATCGTCCACCGCCGACAGCTTGCGGTGATGGTTCGATTCCACATTCATACGCATCTAGCTTTGCGCGGTTGTAGCGCTTCGGCCCGGTGACTGCTGCAGCAACAATGGAAAAGGCAGCAAAGCCAAAACCGATGGCGCCGATAGTGAGAATCGGTACGTAAGGGTTCATCTCTTAAGACCTCTCATTCGCACGAAGTAATCTTAGGGGCGAAAGCGCACAGATCATTGCGAGGTGACGCCAGTCACTCACGCTCAAGTGAGCGAGATAACATCGACGAATTATGCCGCTGGCGCTAATCGGGTGAGTGCATTAATGAGGCGATCGGCCACATCTCCGCCTTTGGGCTCAGAGAGGTTGGCGAGGAGCTTGAGGGTGAACTTCATCAATGTGGGGTGGGCTAAGCCCTTTTGGGCGGCAACCTTCATCACCCGGTCATTTCCAATTAACTTTACGAAGACTCGGCCGAGCGTGTAATAGCCGCCCCACTCGCTCTTCAGCCGGGAGGGATAGGTGGCTAATCGGAGATCTCGTGCCTGATCGCGCCCACTTGCCAGCGCCTCAGCGATGGTTTCTGCGGCGATTCGTCCCGATTCCATAGCATATGCAATACCTTCGCCATTAAATGGATTGACCATGCCGCCGGCATCGCCCACCAAGAGCATCCCCTGATGGAAGTGTGGTGTTCGGTTAAAGCCCATCGGAAGCGCGGCGCCGCGAATGGGGCCAACCATCTCCTCAGGCACATATCCCCACTCCTTGGGCATGGAATCCGCCCACCGCATTAGTAGCGCTCGGTAATCCACGTTGGCGAAGGCTGGCGATGAGTTCAAAATGCCCAACCCGACATTGCTAGTGCCATCGCCTACCCCAAAGACCCACCCATACCCGGGGAGGAGGCGGTCCTGATCCCAAAGCTCAAGCCATGACTCCAGCCAATCGTCTTCATGGCGAGGTGACCGGAAGTAGGTACGAACAGCCACACCTAGAGGGCGATCATCTCGCTTTGTGAGTCCCATCGAGAGTGAAAGACGCGACGAGTTTCCATCAGCAGCCACCACAATCGGCGCGCGATAAGTGCGCTCTTCGCCTGCCGCATTCTTTGTGGTGACACCCACGATGCGATCTTGCTCCATCACAGGACCGGTTACTGAAGTTGATTCATGCAGATCTGCGCCTACTGCCACTGCTTTCTGCGCCAAAATTTGATCGAGATCAGCGCGAGTGCGCACCAAGCCATAATCAGGAAATACCGAGAGTTCAGGCCATGGAAGCTCTAGTCGATGACCGCCTCCAATAATGCGTAACCCCTTGTTCTTAATCCAACCCTGCGTCGTAAGATCAATATCGAGTGCCAACAATTCTTTAACAGCACGAGGTGTGAGCCCATCGCCACACACTTTTTCGCGAGGAAACTCCGTTTTCTCAAGAAGCAGAGTCTTTACGCCTGCGCGCGCCAAATGAGCGGCTGTGGCTGATCCACCAGGACCTGCGCCAACAACGATGACGTCTGCATCGTTTTCCGGCTTACTCATACTGCTCCTCGCTATCGATATATGAGAGAAATCTATTGGTTTAGTAGGCTTTCCGCAGAACGAGTTGCCCGGTGGATTGCCACAATGCCACCGGTGAGATCGCGCCATTGCGCACTTTCCCAGCCAGCAGCTTCGATTTGATCAGCCAATTCATGTTGATACGGCCATGCGCGAATTGATTCTGCGAGATAAACATACGCATCAGGATTTGAAGAAGTCTTTCGGGCGATGGAAGGTAGCGCCTTCATCAGGTATTCGTTGTACAGAGTGTGGAATGGTCGCCAGGTAGGGTGCGAAAACTCACAGACAACTAACCGTCCGCCATGCTTTGCAACACGCAACATTTCTTTAAGTGCTGAGTCAACATTTGAAACGTTTCGCAGGCCAAAGGAAATAGTGACCACGTCAAATGACTTATCCGAGAAAGGTAACTTGAGAGCATCGCCCGCAGTAAATCCCCACTCAATCGCAGAGCCTCGCTGACGCTTCTTGCCCACTTCCAGCATCCCGATGGAGAAATCGCAGGGGATCACAGTGGCACCGGCCAATGCAAGCGGCAACGAAGAAGAACCAGTGCCGGCAGCCAGATCTAAAATGTATTCACCGGCCTGAGGTTCAATGGCAGTTTGCACTACCTTGCGCCATCTACGAGTCTGGCCCAATGAGAGAAGGTCATTGGTGAGGTCATACGCCTTGGCGACCTGATCAAACATCGATGCCACTTCGTTTGGTGACTTATCTAGGTGGGCGCGACTCATGGCACAATCATCTCCTATCTGACTCATCTGCTGCCAGTCGGCTACGCTCTCGTCAGCACACACTCGCTTTCTCTACGGAGGTTCGATGACCACCCTTGCCCATCCGCTCCGGCTGGCACTCATTCCACGCACGGCTCGTCTTTCACAGAGCCTGACCAACACGATCCTCATCACCGTCGGGGTGGGTTTTATGTCAGCGATGGCGCAAGTCGCCATCCAACCAGCTGGCTGGCCAGTTCCCATTACCGGGCAGACGTTCGGAATGCTTCTTATTGGCACGTCGTATGGCGCAGGGCTGGGAGTTTCTACTCTCGGGGCCTACTTACTCATTGGTGCACTCGGCGCTCCAATCTTTAGTCAAGGCAACAGTGGATTCGCTGTGCTCTTTGGACCCACGGGTGGTTATCTCTTTGGCATGCTGATTGCATCTTTTGCGGTGGGATACTTGGCGGAGCGCAAGTGGGATAGCAAGGTCCCCACTGCTTTGCTGCAGATGCTTATTGGTGAGGTACTGATTTTCATTCCTGGAGTATTGATGCTCGCTGCCAGTTATCACATGGGTTTAGGCGATGCTTTCTACAATGGTTGCGTGAAGTTTCTTGGAGTTGAAGGAATCAAGATCGCACTAGCTGGCACATTGCTCCCTGGAATCTGGGCAGTACTGGCACGGTTGCGCGCAAAATAACCAATATGGATGCCCCACTTTCTCGCGTCGATGTCGAAAGCGTCGTTTTCGAAGGCACCGGCGAGCTCATCTCCCTACTCCCCAATACTTCCCCACTTACCTGGGTACGCAACGGTGAAGGCGTTATTGGATATGGAGAATTTGCAAAAGTGCACTTTTCGGGAGCTAGGCGTTTTGAAGATGCGGCGCAATGGTGGCGAGAACAACTTAAAGGTTTTCGCATTAATGACCATATTCGCGTCCCCGGAAGTGGTCCCATCGCATTTGGTTCATTTTCATTTGACGAAGCCGAAGATTCTGTCTTTATTATTCCACGGGTAGTTGTTGGAAAGCGCGGAAATACTTCTTGGATAACCAGAATTGGCGCGCCCACCCCCCTCAATCACGAATCACTACCCACTAGAAAAAGCTCACCGCTCTCTTGGGGTGAGGGAAGCCTCTCGGCAAGCGAATGGGAAACTGCTGTAAGTCATGCAATTGTGCGCATTACTGCAGGCGAATTAGAAAAAGTTGTACTTGCTCGCGATGTCACCGCAACTTCCGAGGAACCAATCGACGCTCGAGTAGTAATGGAAAAACTCGCAGAGAAGTATCCGAACACTTGGGTCTTTGCAGTCGATGGATTAGTAGGTGCAACTCCCGAGCTCTTGGTCCGCCTCACAAAAGGTCTTGTCACCTCTCGCGTGCTCGCCGGAACGATTCGACGCACAGGTGATGATCAAAGAGATTTAGCACTCGCTGCATCCCTTGCCCGTTCGTCTAAGGATCTGGAAGAACACGATTATGCGGTTCGCTCTGTTGCTGATGCGCTCGAGCCCTTCTGTTCATCGATCAACGTCCCCGACGCTCCTTTTGTCTTGCACTTGGCGAATGTGATGCACTTAGCTACCGATGTCACGGGAGTTGTCTCTGATTCCATGGCAGTTACTAACGCTCTCTCACTAGTCGATGCACTCCATCCCACAGCTGCGGTGTGCGGAACGCCTAGAGAAAAGGCAAAGAAACTCATCAATGAGTATGAAGTGATGAAGCGTGGGCGTTACTCCGGACCAGTCGGATGGATCGATGCACGCGGTGACGGCGAATGGGGAATCGCTCTTCGGTGCGCTGAAATCGATGCTAAAGATGCCCGCAAGGTTCGTCTCTTCGCGGGATGTGGAATTGTCGCAGGTTCTGTCCCCCACGATGAACTTGCGGAAAGCCAAGCAAAGCTTGTTCCGATGCGAGATGCGCTCGAGTCCTAACGTCCCACGATTCTAGTTTGTGGTTCTTCACACCATTGCAAAAGTGATGGCCAATTTCCGTAGCCATCAGTGAGCGCCAGATGGCCTCCGCCAGGAATCAGATCAAAATCTTCAGGTGATAGCCAATCCACTGCGCCTTCAATACAAAATGGATCTACATCGCTGCACACCACCCGCCATTTCGGGTCGGCAAGTTTCGGAGGAAGTGAAGCAAACGAGGAAACTAGCTTCTCTTCTTTCAAAAAAGTTGGTCCAGCAGGAGCCACCAGAAGGACTCGATCAGCAACAAAACCTCGCGCAGCCGCGTGAAACCAAAGCGTAGTCCCAAGTGAATGAGCAACGACGATGCGCTCCCCTTTCATTCGCTCCCATGAGGATTCAAATACACTGAGCCACTCTTCAAGTTGCGGAGTATCAGGCAATGGCATCGACGGATACTCAACAATTTCTCCCCTGGCCGCCAGGTCCATTGCGGTTTGAAATTGCCAATGCCCAGAAGGTCGTAAGTTTCTCCATCCGTGAAGAAAGAGAAAAGATCTACTCATACTGTGAGTGCCTTCTCCGCAGACGCTACTGCGGTCTTAAGATTGTCCGCACTCGCTTCTCTGCTCGGCATGACAGCGATGATGACATTGAGTGCGTAATGATCCTCCGTAAGAGCTTGTTCAAAATCTTCAAGTGTCGCAACTCGGGTGACATGAACCCCAAAACCAGAAGCAATAGCCGTGAGATCACGATTGTGTGGAGTTCCAAAAACTTCCTCGAAATGATCAACTCCCCGTTGAGGCAAAGTAGAGAAGATGCCGCCACCGTTGTTATCTACAACGACCACGGTGAGATTAGGCGCGTCGTAAAGTAGGGCATTTGCATCGTGCAAGAAAGCAATATCCCCAAGATAAGCAAAGGTTCTTTCTGGCCTTGCTCGGGAGATACCAATTGCGGTAGAAATATTTCCATCGATACCGGCAAGTCCGCGATTTCCAAATACCTCTATGTCAGCACGAGGTGCTGCAAAGGCTTCAATATCGCGAATAGGGCGACTCGACCCGATGAAGAGCGAGCTGCCACTCGGTAGTGATCGAGCGAAAATAGCCGCTAGGTTTTGTTCAGACCAAGTGGGCAAAGCAAGAGCGCCAGCGACTTGAGCGCTTGCTTGATGCCAAGCCTTTACCCAGTTTGGATCCGCATCAATATCAACGCGGGGCAAAGCAGCGAGTTGCACGCTATTTTTACGTAAGGGATCTGACACCTCGTTATGAGAATCAATTCCGATTACCCGCGGAGTACGAGTGAGTAATGCCATGACGGACCTCGACAGTCCAATCTTTCCGATTACCAAGGCCACTTCCGGTTGCAACTGTTCGCTCGCAAAAGTTGTGCCCACAAGTAACGAAGCATGTTGGATAGCCGCTGAATGACTCAGCGGATCTTCCGCGACTACCGGCCAACCCAGTCGCGTGGCCCAAGCTGAAATTTCCTGGCGGGAGAAAGTTCCTAACCCGTGTCCTACAACCACCACACCACGTTGACCCGAAGTAATGCCTAGTTCGGAGAGAGTCGGCGCAATCTTCTCGGCCTTTTTGCTCGCTTCAAGCGCTGGGATCACTTTCGGAACCACTTCTCCTTCAGGAAGAAGCGGTTCGCGAAATGCAATATTGATGTGTACGGGTCCATCAAGATCATCAAAGATTTGAGTAAAATCTGCCAACCAGGAGAGTGAATCCCCCGCATCAATGGCAACAAAATAACGAGCTGTGGATCCAAATAATTTGGATTGGTTAGTAGTTTGATTTGAGCCAATTCCTTGGAGCTCGCTGGGGCGATCTGCCGTGATCACAATGAGCGGGACATCGCTATGCGAAGCCTCCATGAGAGCAGGGAAGAAGTTTGCTGTTGCAGTTCCGCTGGTGCAGACGGTGGCTACTGGTCGCCCGCTGGCTTTACTGATTCCCAAGGCGACAAATCCAGCAACGCGCTCATCAATATGTATGTGTCGGTTAAATTGATCACGTCGTGCCATTGCGAGTGCCAACGGCGCACTACGCGAGCCAGGTGCGATCACGACGTCTCGCACACCGACTAAATAGAGTGCGTCTGCGAGTGCTTCGGCTTGCAGAGTCGAGTCGTTCATCGACTCTCCAAAAACTCAAAAGCCATCGTGAGGCGATGCTGCCACCATTCGATTCGATCGACTGGGGCCGCCCAGCGATCAAGCAGTTCAAGTGAGGGCACCACATCTCGAAGCGAAATGGCGCCATCTTCAGCTACCAACGAATGCGAAATAACATCCCCACCGAGAAGGTCGACGGTTCCTAAGCCACAAGCTCCAAGCAGGTTTGGAAGAGCGGCGGCTAATGCAAGACCAGCTCGCATACCGATACTTGTTTCAAGTGCGCTGGAAACTACGATCGGCATGTCGAGTTCTTTAGCAATCTGCAGGGCGTTCCTCACTCCCCCCATCGGGGCAACTTTGAGAATTGCCACATCAGCAATATCAGCGAGGTCGCGCGTGTATCCCTCTTTACGAATACCTTCGTCAATAGCTAACGGCACCGGCACTGAAAGCTTCTCGTGTACCTGCGAGATTTCACGGACCGTTGCGCATGGTTGTTCAACATATTCAAGAGTATTACCTAGCACTTCGTAGAAAGTGCTGATCTGTTTCAATGCTTCTTCAACGCTCCACGAGCCATTGGCGTCAATTCGAATCTTGCCAGAGTCACCAAGCGCCCGTTCGATCGCGATGAGTCGAGCAGTGTCTAGCGAGGAGTTCGCTCCAGCGACCTTGATCTTGGCAGTACGACAACCTTGGAAGAAGTTGAGTGCTACTACTGCATCCTCTGGCGATCCATCAGGGATAGTGGCATTAATTCCAATTGAATCACGCCTCGGCGCTGGCCAACCAAGAAATGCGGCTTCGATTCCAGATGCCAGCCATCTGCTGGCTTCTTCCACACCGTATTCCACGAAAGGCGAAAACTCTCCCCACCCGTAAGGGCCTTCGAAGAGCGCTACTTCACGAGTCGTAATCCCACGGAACTTCTGCTTCAGCGGTATCGCTACAACGCGAAGTGAATCAGAGAGTTCGGCAACCGATGGAAGACTCACGGACGTCGAGGGAAACGATCAAATCGTGGTTCGCGCTTCTCGTTATATGCATCGCGACCCTCTTGCCCTTCTTCAGTCAAGTAGAAGAGCAGAGTGGCATCACCAGCTAGTTGTTGGACACCGGCCAAACCATCGTCTGCGGCATTCATCGATGCCTTGAGTAGACGAAGTGCCATGGGAGAGTGCTGCAACATTTCACGTGCCCACTGCACCGTCTCAGCTTCTAACTCCGCAAGTGGCACGACGGTGTTGATGAGACCCATATCAAGAGCCTCTTGCGCATCGTATTGCCGACAGAGAAACCAAATCTCTCGAGCCTTCTTCTGTCCTACGTGGCGGGCAAGCAATCCGGATCCATATCCACCATCAAAGGAACCGACCATCGGGCCCGTTTGTCCAAACTTCGCGTTATCTGCCGCAATGGTGAGATCACAAACCACATGGAGCACGTGGCCACCACCAATGACCCAGCCAGCGACCATCGCTACGACTGGCTTGGGTGTACGGCGTATCTGTATTTGTAGATCAAGAACGTTGAGTCGACCTACGCCCTTCTTGGAGAGCTTGTCTTCCCCCAAATATCCATCGTTGCCACGAATCCGAATGTCGCCACCCGAGCAGAAAGCCTCGTCTCCGGCACCTGTGAAAATGATGACTCCCACGGAATCGTCATCACGAGCCATATTGAAGGCTTCGGCAAGCTCAAAGAGGGTTTGCGGCCGAAACGCGTTGTGCACCTCGGGACGATTAATCGTAATTTTCGCCATGCCCTCGGCAACTTCATACGTGATATCGGTGAAATCCCCTTCTAGGACCCAAGAAGGAATTTCACGGCTCACGCTGGTTCGCTTAATTGGCTTACTCACGAGAGATAGCCTAGAGCCGTGAGTGCCAAGCCGTCTCTTCGGGAAGTTGTGATCTTCGCGCCAAATCAACTCGCCGAGATCACCACAGCGCTCAAATCTGCCCTCTTTGATGCTGGCCCCCCATTGCTGGTTCTGGAAAAGACGAATTGGCCGGCTGATCGCCCACATGTCCCCAGCGAGGTGGCATTAGTAGTGGCCACCAGCGGAAGTACAGGAAGTGCTAAATATGTTTTGCATAGCGCACAGACCTTGCTCGCAAGCGCTCGGGCTACACATGCCGCTCTAGATGCGCAATCAGGTGAGCGCTGGGGCCTGCGCTTATCACTCACCCACATCGCCGGCCTCATGGTGATCGTTCGTTCGCTACTCCTTGAATCGAATCTTTCCAATGACGGGGAGTATCAGGCCGTCGTACCTACACAACTCTTCCGCGCGCTTCAAGGTGATGATTCATTAGTTGCGCTTAAAAATGCTAAAGCAGTACTAGTAGGCGGTGGGCCGAGTGAAAGAAAATTAATTGAAGAAGCACGGGCTGCTGGGATTAATGTAATTACTACATATGGAATGAGTGAAACCGCAGGAGGTTGTGTTTACAACGGCGTACCACTTCCTGGTGTAAAGATACTTATTGATAGTGCGCAGCAAATATTTATCAGTGGGCCGCAAATTGCGCTGGGGTATTTAGACGATTTGAACGGTTTTCAAGATGGCGGCTTTCTCACCCAAGATATTGGCCGATGGGAAGATGATGGACGACTCGAAATCCTTGGTCGTGCTGATGAAGTAGTGATTTCTGGTGGCAAGAAGATTCTTCTCAGCGCAATCGACGAGCGAATCAGATTAATGCCCGGTATTTTGGATGTGCACCTATTCACTCGTAAAAGTAGGGAATGGGGTGAAGAAGTTGTCTGTGCTGTCGTTGGAGGCACCTCAATTACTCTCAGTTCAATACGTGATCACGTGGAAGAAATCTTTCCTCGATCATCCGCTCCGCGTGCACTAATACTCCTTGCAGAAATGCCATTACGGGGAATTGGCAAACCAGATCGCGATACCCTGAGGGGCCTGCCAATAACCGAAGAGATTTAGGATCTGAAAATGTCACAAGCAAAACTTTGGATTCTGGGCTCACGACCGCGCACGTTGCCGGCAGCTATTGCTCCTGTATTAGTAGGAACCGGCGCAGCTGCGCCACACGTCATGCCCGGTCGCGCACTCTTGGCTCTCGTTGTGGCACTCGCACTTCAAATCGGCGTCAACTTTGCAAACGATTACAGCGATGGAATCCGAGGAAGTGACAGCAATAGAGTCGGGCCCCTACGACTAGTGGGTAGTGGCAAAGTTTCCGCTACACAAGTGCGCAACACCGCATTTCTCTTCTTCTTCATCGGCGCCCTAGCTGGCCTTTGGCTCGCCTTACTGACCACTCCATGGCTCATTCTTGTGGGTGCACTTTCAATCCTTGCCGCCTGGGGATACACCGGCGGCAAGAAGCCTTACGGTTACAGCGGTTGGGGCGAAGTGAGCGTTTTTATATTTTTCGGATTTGTAGCAGTTGTGGGCACTTATTTCGTGCAAACAGAGCGAGTTAACCTCATCAGTTTTATCGCCGCAATTCCGATGGGAAGCCTGGCTTGTGCGCTCCTGCTCACCAATAACCTGCGTGACCTACCGCGCGATGCCCAAGTTGGAAAAGAGACGTTGGCGGTAAGGCTTGGAGATCAAAAAGCGAGAAACCTCTATCAAATTGCCCTCTTCATCTCTTTTCTCTCCGTTGCTTTCCTAGCCGGATGGCGCGCAGGCGCGGTCATTGCCCTCACATCTGGGATATTCGTCATTGAACCTTTGAAGGCGATTAGGGCAGGAGCGCGAGGGATGGACCTCTTGCCAGTTCTTGCGGGTACGAGCAAGACGCAACTCGCCTTTTCGGTCTTTCTAGCTTTTGGGTTAGCGGTCAGTGCATAAGTTCGTAAGATAAGAACATGTTACGAGTCTTGCCCATCCTCTTATCGCTTGGATTGACCATCTATGCATTGCTCAATTGTGCCCAAAGTGACCAAGAGAGGATCCGCAACCTGCCTAAGTGGGCATGGCTTATCCTGATCATTGTCTTCCAACTTATCGGCTCGATTGCCTGGTTCATTGCCGGAAAACCACGTCAACTGCGAACTCGCCGACCACGAATTCTCCCGCCGGACGACAATCCCGACTTCTTAGGATCTCTTTAAGTTATTTGATTGAAGCGTCGTAGATTGATTGCACTGCAGAATTGAGTGAGGCATCAAATTCTCCATCGCTCTGTTGCGCCGAAAGACCCTCAGTGAGTGCGCGTGAGAAACTTGCAATTACTCCAGCATTCTTTGCCAGCATCTCGTTTGCGAGCTCTCGGGCGTATCCACCAGAGAGTGCAACAAAGCGAACTACTCGCGCATGGTTTACAAGCGGCGAATAGAAGCCAGCAACATCTGGAAGCGTGAGCTTGAGCATGACCTCTTGGTTCTCACCGAGCGCATCAAGGTGAGCCAAAATCTCTTGGCGCAGAATTGATTCTGCTTTGGCCTTATCCGGACAGTTGATATCGACCTCAGGTTCGATTATCGGCACTAATCCACCCGACCGAATTTGGGCGCCGAAAGCGAATTGCTGCTCAACAATCGCCTTGATTCCCGCTTCATTAGCTTGTTTGATTACTGAACGCATCTTGGTTCCAAAAACTCCGTGCGAAAGTGCACTCTTAATCCTGGTATCAAGTTCAGGAATAGGCTTCATCAATTGAACGCCGTTTTCTTCGACAGCTAATCCATTGTCCACTTTGAGGAAGGCAACGATGCCCTTCTTCTGCCAAAGAAATTCAGCAGTTCCAATTCCATCAATCTTTCGATCCATGGTCATCTCAAAGAGAATGACTCCGATCACGCGAGAAGAGTTAAGTGACGGACTCTTGATAATGCGGGTGCGCATCTCGTGAACCCGATCGAACATTTCAGAATCATTTGAATACGAGCTATCATCGAGGCCATAGAGGCTCAGCGCTTTCGGTGTACTACCACCGCTTTGATCCAATGCTCCAATGAATCCCTTGCCAGATTTCATCTGATCAAATTGCGCGACATCCATTTTTATCCTTTTATCCCCTATTTCTGCCGTCCCTTTACTCTACTTCGAAGTGGGGGAGGTTGGTGCAGATCTGGATCTAGAGTCCAGAATATGTATGTTTTCCACTGCCCCAGACGTTGACATATACATAATTAAAGAGGAATGAGGAGCCCGCCAAGAGGCAGAGCCAGGCTGCTCGACGTCCTTTCCAGCCCGCGGTAGCGCGCGCGTGCAGATAGGCCGCGTAGGCAACCCACGTAATAAAAGCCCAGGTCTCCTTCGGGTCCCAACCCCAGTATCGTCCCCAAGCAGATTCTGCCCAGATAGCGCCTGCAATGACGGCGAAGGTCCAGAGCGGAAAGACGAATGCGACCAATCGGTAACAGAGTCGATCCAAAGCCTCGAGTGATGGAATCTTGAGAGCCCATGCCGGGCGTGGACCACGAGACTCCACACGTTCCAAATAGAGATACGCGCCAGCTACCGCATTTGCCAGCAGGAAGACGCCACCTGAAATCACCGCAGCGGAAACGTGGATCACTAACCATGTTGACTTCAATGCGGGAACGAGAGGCGCGCTAGGGCGATAGAGCAGAGTAATTGCCGTTCCCAACGTCATTAAGACCGAGAAGGTGACTACCAAAGTGAGCCAACGAAGTGAGTGGCGCCGAAGTAAAAGAAGGAACATTCCGGTGACAGCGACTGAACCAGTGGTAGAGAACTCGTACATATTTCCCCAGGGAACGCGATGGGCAGAAATACCGCGTGCGATGACGCCGGCAAAATGAAGTGCAAATGCAAGAGAGGTAAGTGCGATGGCAACCCGGCCCCAACGCTCGCTCTTTGAATCGTCAGTAAGTGGGATATTTTCTCCCGATGAAGTGACGAGAACTTTTGCACCTTTCACGTTCATTGCCACTTCGAGAGCAGCCGAGACCATGGCGAGCGTGTACACAATCATGGCTGAGTAAACCAAGTAATTACTTGAGTAGGCCCAATTAGTACTTGTCACCGAACTTCTCCCCTAGCGGTCAGCGCATTCCAGAAATCGTTCATCTCTGCTTCAAATCCCTCGTACTCCTGGCGGGTTAAGCCAGCGATAGATAGAACCGTAGCGCCATCTTCGTCCCGGCGCGCTCGCACCCACAAGCGCCGACGTTTCACGAAGAGAGTTGCCAAGAGCCCCAAAATAGCGAGCACGCTGCCGGCAAGCGCTACTTCCTTGCCAGGATCGCGCACTACCTGCAGATTCACCCACCGTACCCATCCCTGGAAAGTGATGGAGCCCACGCCCTCGGGAAGCGTCCAACTTTGGCCAACTGAGAGTTGCTTGAGACCAATTCGAGTCATCTTGGTGGTGTCGAGTCGATAGACCGATTGTGGAATGCCCTTATCCAAACCAAGATCGCCCGTCCATGCCGAAAGCAGCAATCTAGGTTCGACCGCGTCTGGAAATGTAGAGAAACCGCCGCGGACTTTGTCCATCGTGGCCGTCGGAAGAAAAGTTCCCACAAAACCCAATTGGGTGGGGGCTGCGTCTGGAAGTTTGATAGCTCCGGTAGAAGTGAGGTTGGCATCTTGCGGAAGAAATACCACAGGGCCATTCATCACAATATTTCCAGCGCCGTCCTTCACGGTT
Organism: Actinomycetes bacterium; assembly: GCA_037138535.1. GTDB lineage: Bacteria > Actinomycetota > Actinomycetes > Nanopelagicales > Nanopelagicaceae. Next base: position 25,211 of record JBAXIG010000002.1, on the reverse strand, counting down.
ACTACAGGTGCAAAACCGTTAGCCTGCAAATATATATTTGTGGAACCAAAACTTAATGGGTGATTGACTTGAATGAGCTCACTCTTAGGCGCCCCTCCCGAATCGCGAGCAGTCACGTAGAGTTTGTAATCGATTGGTGCGCCAGTAGCTAAATCATATGTAGGCACGAACCGATCTATCTTCAGAGTAAAAGGCACTAACTTTCGAAGATCGAATTTACTCCCATTGGTAAGGTTGTCATATGAGGTAGCACTATTCATGAAAGTGTCACCTTCAACAACTATTGCTTCGCCTTTTGCTCCAAATCCAGCCGCTACTCCCATCGCCACTAAGAAGAGAATGAGTGAAAGATGAAAAAGTACATTTCCACTCTCGCGTAAATACCCCTTCTCAGCTGAGATGGAATCGTTTTCTCGTTCCCAGCGAAAGTGATTCTTCTTAAACCACCCTTGCGCGTGATCAAGAATTTCATCTGGTTGCGCCGCGCTGTGAGTACTCCTTGGGAATGTGAGGCGATCCAGATTTTGCGGTGTCTTCGGCGGCCTTGCAGAAAGGGCTCGAATGTGGATGAGCATGCGCGGAATGACGCATCCAATTAGTGAAATAAAGAGCAGGATATAGATGGCGCTAAACCACGGTGATCCATATACGTTGAAGAGGCTCAATCTTTCGAGCCACTTTGCTGCACCTTCGTGTTTGAGGACGTATTCGTTCACGGCTATTGGGTTTTGATTTCGCTGTGGTAGCAGAGAACCAGGAATCGAAGCTACAGCTAACAACATAAGGAGAATGAGTGCAGTCTTCATACTTGTAAGTTGGCGCCAGAACCACCTCAATCCGCCAATACCACTCAAATCAACTGGCGTAATCTCACTCATCAGAGCACCGCATTGAATCCGCTAAAGGAATTGCGTAGGAAGATGGTGAAGGTATCCCACAGGCCAGTAACCTCAAGTAATCCGATGAGAATCAAAATAATGCCACCAGTGATAGAGATGAGACGGGCATGTTTGCGAAAGAACGCCAACCGCACCATCGCGCTTTGGAAGAGCACACCTACAAAGATAAATGGAATTCCAATTCCAAGTGAAAAAAATCCAGCAAGTATCGCTCCCCGAAGTGCACTTGCCTGCGTGGTAGCCATGCCCAGGATTGTCGAGATCACCGGGCCAAGGCAGGGAGTCCAACCAAGTCCAAAAAGTACTCCCAGCAGCGGGGCTCCCCAGAGTCCACCATTGGTACGCATCTTTGGACGCCATTGCCGACTCTGTTTAAAGACCCCTGCAAAGAGTAACCCCATGAGAATTGTCACTATGCCAAGTATCTTCGTGATCACACTCTGGTGCTCAGCCAATAACAAACCAAGACCACCGAAGATCGAACCGTAACTCACGAATACCAAAGTGAATCCCACAACAAAGAAGAGCGAACCAAGAAATACTCGCAAGCGCGCACGCTTAGAGGTGGCGCTCACCGCACTTAAACCAGCAGCGAAGGAGAGGTATCCGGGAACTAGTGGTAATACGCAAGGCGAGAGAAAGGAGACGAGACCAACTAGTAAGGCGATCGGTATAGCAAGAAAAAGTGATCCATCAATCACAGTGTTAGAAAAATTTGTGATCATTCCGCCAAGACCTTATTAAGCAAATCTCGTAATCCAGCCACGGTTACTTCGCCAGATATACGGGCAGCAATTCGGTTGCGGGAATCAAGAATGACTGTAGAAGGAATTGCATTCGGGGGAAGTGTCTTTCCAAACTTCAATATCAGATCGTCATCATGGATAGTTGGATAAGTGATCTTGAACCGACGGAGAAATGCACGAGCGGCATCTTCGTCATCTCGCGTGAGCAATCCGAGGAAATGTACGTTCGGATATTGCACTGAAATTGCTTGAAGCGTGGGCGCTTCTGCGCGACATGGTCCGCACCAAGAGGCCCACACGTTGAGCACACTTACTCCACTGAGTTGAGCAACCGGCGCACCATCTAATGCGGATCCGGAAATCTCAGGGGCTTTCACCCGATCCTGAGGATCGATGAAAGTGATTGCACCATTTCCGGCAACATAAGAAGATCCGTTACCCGGAGCTGAAGTCCCTGCACCACAACTTACGAGCAGAGTTGTGAGCAATACAAACGGAAGAAACCGTTTCATCATGGTAAGAGATCTCGTGCAGGCTCGCTATATCGCAAATCTGTCACGTTTCCTTCATTATCAAAAACGATTGAAGTAATAGAAGCAAGCGAGCACTCTCGCTTACGAGGATCATGAAAGAAAGGTCGACCTTCAATTGATGAACGAAGAATCCAAATCGGTAGTTGGTGCGAGACGCAGAGCGCTTCATGCCCATCAGCGGCCAGTCGGGCGGCTTGAGCCGCGGCCATCATGCGCGCCACCACTTCTTTGTAAGGCTCACCCCATGAGGGCTTCCAAGGGTTCCACAAATGGCGCCAGGCACTCGGTTTGCGAAGGACGCCATCTCCCACAGAGAAACGTTCGCCTTCAAAGATATTCAAAGATTCAATGAGTCGATCATCAGTAGTAATGCTGACGCTTTTCCGAAGAGCGAGCGGGCTCGCAGTTTGTTGCGCGCGCTCTAAAGACGAGGCATGCACCGAAGTAATGTCTTTTTCATCGCCCCACTCGCCAATGCGCTCGGCCATCGCTAATCCGCGGTCTGAAAGCCGAAAGCCAGGCAAGCGTCCGTAGAGGACCTTGGTCGGGTTGAAGACCTCGCCATGTCGAAGGAAGTGCACGATAGTCACAAGGCAAGAGTAGTTGAATTTGTAAGCCACTTCAGAAGTAATCCTTTAGGCTGTCTAAGTGACCCTTCCTGAGAGCCCACCGAGCCCAGGACCTGCCTCGGGGCGGATCGCCTTCTTCGATGTCGACAACACCATGCTCCGTGGATCAACGCTCTTTCTCATGGCGCGTGGCCTCTATAAGCGCGGTTTTTTTGCACCCCGGGAACTCACTCAATATGCCCTAGCCCAACTTAGATTTCGAATCAGTGGCAAGGAGCGTAAAGGTGAAATGGTGCACATCCGCGAGAGTGCACTTGCGTTTATCAAAGGCCAACGCGTCTCTCAGCTCGGCGAAATTGCTGAAGAGATCTACGAAGAACGGATCAAGGAAGCTATTTGGAATGGAACTCTTGATCTAGCGCGAGCTCACCTCGCAGCGGGCGATGAGGTGTGGTTAGTGACTGCCACTCCAATCGAAGTGGCGAACGTCATGGTGGAGCGCCTCGGACTAAGTGGGGCGCTTGGAACAGTGGCTGAATCCAAGGATGGGATATATACCGGATTTCTTGTCGGCGACCTTTTACATGGAGGAGCTAAAGCAGCAGCAGTGGCAAAGTTGGCCGAGAATCGTCGAGTTGATTTGGCTGATTGTGTCGCATACTCAGATAGCGCAAACGACCTGCCGATGCTCACCGCGGTAGGTGAGCCACACGTAATAAACCCAGACTCAAAGTTACGCCGCCACGCAAAAAGAGCTGACTGGCCCATTCACGATTTTCGCCATGCGCGTCGGATTGTGCGAATACTGGCACCTTGGCTAGCAATCGTGGGAATCATCGTCGCGGCCCGCGGCTAGCCCCGAGTTTTATCCCCTCTCACTTTGCCGGTATCGTGAGACGGTTATGTCAAAGCCTGCTCATCGCTCCTTCGCTGACGACCTCCGTGGTCGCGATGATGCCGCATTGGCTGCCCTGTTAGCTGGTCGCCCTGACTTGCTTTCACCAGTGCCACCAGACATCAGCGCCCTAGCCGCACGCGCAAATTCCACTCCAAGCATTTCCCGCGCTCTTGATTCGCTCAATCAATGGGAATTGGAAGTGCTGGAACTCATGGCTTGTCTAGAAGAGCCAATTTCTCTCAATGATGTCGAAATTTATACAGGCGTTCCTTCATCGAGTGTGGTCTCCCACCTCTATCGGATCTGCTTGATTTATCAAGACGAGGGCGCTTATCGAATACCTCGCGGTGTACGAGATACGTTTGGTCCAGAGTTATGTGGCCTTGGACAGCGCCTTGGAAGTCGCATTGAGAAGATTGAATTAAAGAAAGCGCCCGAGGCATCACAAGAAATGTTAAAGAAACTTACCTGGGGGCCATCACGCGGCAGCGTTAAGGATGTCAAAAATCCTGGACCTGGAATGCAATGGTTGTTAGACCAAGAAATTCTCGTGATCGCCGATGCGCATCACGTCATGCTTCCAGCTGAGCGTGCAATTGCGTTGCGTGGGGATAAAGTCCATCGCGAATATCACTCAATTAAACCGTTGCTTAACGGCGAAAGTGTGAAAGATGCAGATCGCGCTGGTGCTCACGAAGCAGCTGCCTTCTTAATGTGGGTCGAGGATCTACTAGAAGCTTGGTCGCGCGAACCTGGAAGCGCTCTACGCAGCGGCGGGATGAGTGTTCGCGAACTTAAACGAGTTGCCCAACTCTTAGGCGTGACCGAAGCGTGCGCGGCATTTGTGGCTGAGAGTGCATTCGCCATCGGTCTCGTCTCTATCGATCTTGATGACCGCATCATGCCTACTAGTGCATTCGATCTTTGGCTTGCGCGTACACCAGTTCAAAGATGGAGAGAAATTGCTGCTCAATGGCTCATCACTTCTCGAGCCGCGGGCCTCTGTGCCCCGAAAGAAGGTAAAGGTGTCGCTCCCCTGGGACCTGAATTAGACCGCGCTGCCGCGCCTGGACTACGCACGCTTACTCTCGAATTACTCGCGACGCATGCTGATCTTGCACCCACTCTTGATTCTCTCATCGACTTAGTAGCATGGAACCGGCCGCGGAGAGCAAAACATTTGCAAGCCGAGTTTGTGGAGTGGACGGTGCGCGAAGCCCATTGGCTTGGGATCACTGGTCGCGGAGCCTTGACTTCATTTGCTAGGCAATTGATTGCCGACGAAGAACCAACTCTGCTCGCTAGCCAACTCCCACCGTTGATCGATCATGTTCTCCTCCAGGGAGATCACACCGCCATTGCACCTGGACCTCTCTATCCAGAAATCTTTCGCGAAATTTCCTTGATGGCAGAAGTTGAGAGTAGAGGTACGGCAACCGTCTTTAGGTTCTCCGAAAAATCATTGCGCCATGCACTCGACGTAGGCTACGACGCAGAAAAAATTGAGGCATTTATCAGGCGAGTTGCTAAAACCGAGATACCCCAGTCGCTCACATATCAAATTCATGACATCGCCAAGAGGTATGGCCGCCTCCGGGTGGGAGCCGTGCACTCTTACTTACGATGCGATGATGAAGCAATATTGGCCGAAGCTATGCAAGATAAGCGTCTCGTAGCTCTGGAACTTCGACGGCTTGCACCCACAGTGATCATTTCCCCAGCCCCACTTGAAGAGGTCTTGGAGACGCTTCGCTCATCTGGATATGCGCCTGCCGCTGAAGGCAGGGACGGAATGACAACCCTTACTTCGACGTCATCCAAGAGGTCCAAATCGAGACCACGACCGCCCCGACTCATTGGCGACTATTCACTACCATCACCCGAGTTACTCACCGCCGCATTGCGCGCCCTACGTACGGGTGAGCATGTTTCATCACAGCAACGCACTCTCCCTCAACTTGCAAAGACTCCGAGAACCACGGCAAGTGAAACTTTACGTTTTCTCCAAGAGATGAGCGGTACTGGCGGATCACTGTGGATCGGATACGCAGATACCGACGGTGGCCTGACACACAGAATCATTGAACCGATGGCTATCGCTGCCGGTTACGTCACCGCATTTGATCAGCTCTCCGGGGAAATTAAACGTTTCGCCATCGCTCGTATTTCTGGTGTCGCAGCAATTGATCAATAACTCAACATCGCCATAGCTATTAGTGAGAGTAGAGACCCTAGCCGCTAGTTAACCCGTCACCACAAATTTATCTTCGGGCAGAATTTCTGGGATTCCAGAGGTCACCGTGAAGAGATCAAAAGAAGTCGATCCCGGATCACCCTGCTTATCGAAGTCTACTTCCGACCAAGCCCCTACATAAGTCGCCGGTTTCCCAGCAGCAATCGCCTTCACTGCGGCATCAAGTTTCTGCCAAGAATACTTGGTTCCTTTTGGACCAGAGACTTTCCGAAGCGCCGTAATCAAATCCTTGGTTACGACACTCTTTGCAGAAACGCTTGCCAAGCACGCTAGAACCGCAGCATCGTATGCAAGTGGCTCGTACCCTGTGAAAGTAAGATCAGGAAATTTTGACTCAAATAAAGTTTGGAATGAATCCTGATTTTCCCCAGCGAATGTTGAAGTTACTCCCCGCACGCCTTCCAGATACTTGGCACCAATAGAGGCAATGAGTGCCTTTGAGTTTAAAATATCTGTAGTGAACGTGCTCTCAGGCTGCCATTTGCCAGTGCTCGATAACGCGCGAACTAAATCACTGATTGTGCTTTGGTTGTCGACCAATAGCCAACCATCCGGAGCACCAACGACTAGTTGCTGCGCTTGAGGTTTCAATGATGTGACATCAGAAGTCCAACTTACTTCAGCGCCGATTTTTCCACCATTTGCGATCCAGGCTTTCTTAAAATCTGCCACAAGAGCGTTGTCGAAATCAGTTTCAAGACTTCCAACATTGATTGTGGCATCTTCACCCAAGTTCAAAGCCATCGATGCAACCAAAGCTTTAGCTTGCTTGAGATCTGACGGGAAAGTTCTAAACACGGTGTCCTTGTCGGCCACACTTGTAATGTTCTTGCTCGACGATAATGGGCTGATTAAAATTACATTGCTGGGAACCGTTACTGCTTTCGCGATTGCCAAAGTAACGGAAGAAGCCATCGATCCAATGACGACATTTGCCTTCTTCTTTTTTACAAGGTTAGTTGCAGCAGCTACACCTCCCGCTGCGTTCGTTTTGTCATCTTCACTACCGGCTAACGTGCAAGACCCAGTTAACTTATTCTTCTTTATAGAAGCATTAACTTGAGAAATTCCCAATGCTGCTGCGCTTGCAAGTGAAGGGCCGTAGGCCTCAAGTTCACCAGTAAGCGGGAATATAGTGCCCACCTTAAGTGCGGCAGCGGCGGTCTTAGCCTCCGCAGGAATAATCGGGAGAATTAATCCAGTTGCAGACAAAAGTGCTACAGCCATCCTGAACTTAACAATGGATTTCATGATTCGCCTTCCGAAAAACCTCACATGACTATTTCAGTGTACCTTAAGAGAATTCCCTTCTATATGCAGCTCTTCGACGGTGAGGTACGAGTGCTATATCGTTCGCTTACTCACGGTAACGCTCTCCAGGAATGCGTGATCAATCTCCACGCCAATCCCAGGACCGCTTGGCACCCGAATGCGACCATCTACCATCACGAACGGCGTGGTGATGTCTCTCAAGTAATAGCGATTCGACGCAGAAGTATCGCCGGGCAAGGTGAAGCCAGGGAGCGCAGCAAGAGCGAGATTTGCGGCGCGACCAATTCCAGTTTCGAGCATTCCGCCGCACCACACTGGGATGCCTTCTTCAACGCACAAGTCATGAATCTTGATCGCTTCAAAGTATCCACCTACACGACCAGGTTTAATGTTAATGATCGTCGTTGCTTCCATTGCAATTGCATCGCGAGCTGACTGCAACGAGATAATTGATTCATCTAGGCAGACGGGAGTCTGAATGGCGCGTGAAAGTAATGCGTGGCCGAGAACATCATGTTCATCGAGTGGTTGTTCTATGAGAAGCAAGTCGAATTCATCGAGTCCAGCGAGATGAGCGGCGTCGCCGCGCGAGTAAGCCTGGTTTGCATCGACTTGTAGAAGAATCTTTGGCCACGTTTCGCGGACGGTGCGAACCGGCTCGATATCCCAGCCTGGCTCAATTTTAAGTTTGATTCGGCGATAACCCTGATCAACGTAATCCCCTACCTCTTCGAGTAGAGCGTCGATACTGCTTGCAATCCCTACGGAAACGCCGCAATCAACTTCTTCCTTCGTGGCGCCAAAGAATGAGGCAAAGGATCGACCTTCGTGCTTTAACTCTGCATCAAGGAGGGCGGTTTCAATTGCCGCTTTAGCCATGTGATGTCCTAAGAATGGCTTCAGGATATCGGCAACTTCTTTGGCTCGAAAATCTCCGACTTTTCGTAATGCTGGAACTAGAAAACGTTCGAGTATATCTGCGCAGCCATGCGTGTACTCAGGCGAGTAGAGCGGCTCTGACATCGCGACGCACTCTGCCCAACCATCACCGACATCTGTGGTGACTTTGAGAATCAGTAGATCTCGTGCTGTCTGTGTACCAAAGGACGTGCGGAAAGGACGTACCAAGGGCACACCCACATGGCGAATCTCAATTTCATGAATGCGCATCTTATTCCTCCAGTACGTAGCAGTGATCTTGAGTAAATCCGGTGATCTTCCAGCCTGATGCCATACGTGGTTCTAGCGCACCACGAACATGTTGACGCCAATTTCGAGCAAGCTCCATATTCTGTGAGCGCAACTCGGTGATGTTTCTAGGAAGGGCAACGCGCACTTCCTTTGCCTCCGAAGTGACTTCTTGCGCCATAGGTGCTCCATTGACTTCAGCGAGTAGAAGTGGGGCATTTGATTGTGCGTGTGTCGCCCCAGTAAGCGCACTCTTTGTTCGTGCTGAATTTAAGTGCCAGTAGGCCATCGCTCGATCACTTGCATCACCAGCGTTTACTGCATCCGGCATCTGACCATAAAAATCCCGATAGTAATAGGGTATTTCGACGCCAAGTTTTGTGAGATTGAGATTTGCGTTTCGCGAAACTAACGGGTCAAAGGTCCAGGTAATTAAATCGTAGCCATTTTCTATTGCCCAATCCCGTTGATGAATCTTGAGCGCATACCCAATATTTCGATCGCGGTAGGCATCGAGCACGCCTGCCATGTGCGAGTGCAAATGCAAATGGTCGTCGCTACCTTTCGAAGGGAATCCAAATGCCGCGCCCACGCAATCATCACCAATAAAAGCTCCAGAGAGGTAGGCCCCGCTATGCACCATGGCTTGCAAGAGGTTAGGAGTAATTTGGCTGCCTTCATCCCCTGGCCAGACCAGATCGAAGATCTCTCGAGCCAGGCGTTGGCGCGGTAATTCTGCGAGGATCTCGACTCTGACTTCGCCCATGCCCCTACTTAACCACTTCAAGTGGCAAGATAACCATATGGACCTCGTTCGCCGCCTTGTGGAGATCTCCTCCCCCACTGCAGATCTCGATGCCTGCCGAAGAGTGATCGACGAGGCCAACGCCATCCTTATTGAAGTTCTAGGTTCACCAGGTGAAGTAAAGGATGTTCTCGGACGCCCCACCTTGCGATGGGGCAGTGCTACACCGCGCGTACTCCTACTCACTCACTTAGATACCGTCTGGCCACACGGCTCATTCGAACCACTCTGGCAGGTGAGCGGCGATGTGATTCGTGGTCCAGGAGTCTTCGACATGAAAGCTGGCTTTGTACAAGCCGCCTATGCACTTCAACTTCTTGCCAATCATGATGGCGTCACTATCCTGGCAACAACTGATGAGGAGACCGGTAGCGAATGTTCGAGAGCGCTTATCGAAGAGATAGCAGCCGGCGCAGAAGCCGTTCTAGTTTTTGAAGCATCCCTTGATGGAAAATTAAAGACTGCGCGCAAAGGCACCTCCATGTATCGGGTTATTGTGGAAGGAAGAGCAGCGCACGCCGGTCTCGACCCAGAGAAAGGCATAAACGCCACCTTAGAAATTGCCACGCTCTACCCGGCAATTCTCGCTGCCGCGAACAGTAGCGTTGGAACCACGGTAACGCCTACCGTGTTGCACTCAGGCACCACTCTCAATACCGTGCCGGCGCTCGCACAATTAGATATTGATGTACGTGCTTTTACCATTGCTGAGCAGAGTCGCGTTCATGCTGAAATAACATCCCTAGCCGGCACCACGAGCGGTGGTGCATCTGTCCGGATAGAAGGCGGCGTCAATCGACCACCACTTGATCCCACTTCAAGTGCTCAACTCTTTGAAATGGCTAAGAAGTGCGCGGAAGAACTGGGCATGCCGGAATTGGGTAGCGCTGAGGTGGGTGGGGCAAGTGATGGAAACTTCACCGCCGCGTTAGGGATACCGACTATCGACGGGATTGGCGCTGTCGGCGAAGGCGCTCATGCGGCGAACGAATGGGCAAGTGCCTCCGCCATTCCTGAGCGCGCCCGGTTGGCCAGCGCACTTATTGCCAAAATTCTCGCTCAATAGCCGCAACGAGGCGCGGTAAGCAGTAAGCACTTCGAGGCCATAAACTGGAGAGATGACCGACGGCCCGCTTATCGTCCAATCCGATAAAACCATTCTCTTAGATACCGACCATGCTTTGGCCGGTGAGTGTCGTCGCGCAATCGCTCCTTTTGCAGAGTTAGAGCGTGCACCAGAACACATGCACACCTACCGACTCACCCCTCTTGGTTTATGGAATGCGCGCGCCGCTGGTCATGATGCCGAGCAAGTCATTGACATCCTGATTCGTTATTCTCGCTATGCGGTGCCACATGCACTACTTGTCGATATTGCCGACACTATGTCGCGCTACGGTCGCCTTCGCATTGAATCTCATCCCGTGCATGGACTCGTGCTCGTCAGCAACGATCGCGCAGTACTAGAAGAGGTGTTGCGCTCCAAAAAGATGGTTCCACTCATGGGCGCTCGCATCGACAACGAAATGGTGGCGATACATCCGAGTGAGCGTGGACACGTCAAGCAAGTCTTACTAAGACTAGGCTGGCCAGCAGAGGATTTTGCAGGTTATGTCGATGGTGAAGCCCACCCCATCTCACTTAAAGAAGCGGGGTGGAAACTTCGCGATTATCAGAAAGACGCGGCTGAAAACTTTTGGCATGGTGGTTCTGGCGTTGTCGTCCTGCCTTGCGGTGCCGGAAAAACCATGGTGGGTGCCGCTGCGATGGCACACGCCCAAGCAACCACACTCATCTTGGTAACTAACACAGTTGCCGCCAGACAATGGCGCGATGAACTACTCAAACGCACTAACTTAACTGAAGAAGAAATCGGCGAGTACTCCGGAGCGAAGAAAGAAATTCGCCCCGTCACTATCGCGACATATCAAGTGATGACCACAAAACGAAAAGGTGTTTATGCACACCTCGAGCTCTTCGATTCACGCGACTGGGGCTTAATTATTTACGACGAAGTACATCTTCTCCCAGCACCAATCTTCCGCTTCACCGCTGATATTCAATCGAGACGTCGCCTTGGACTTACCGCCACACTCATTCGTGAAGACGGCCACGAAGGTGATGTCTTTTCACTCATCGGTCCAAAGCGCTACGACGCTCCTTGGAAAGAAATTGAAGCCCAGGGTTACATCGCGCCCGCTGATTGCGTCGAAGTGCGCGTGACTTTAACAGATGCGGAGCGTCTACTCTACGCAACAGCCGAGCCAGAAGAACGCTACCGTTATTGCGCAACCACACAAACAAAGAGTCGCCTTGTGGAATCTCTCGCTCGCCACCATGCAAATGATCAAGTACTTGTCATTGCGCAATACATTGACCAGATTGATGAACTAGGCGAACGCTTAGGAGCACCCATCATCAAAGGCGAAACACCTGTGAAGGAACGCGAGCGGCTCTTTCAACTCTTTCGTACTGGAGAAGTGAAGTGTTTAGTAGTTTCAAAGGTCGCGAACTTCTCGATTGATCTCCCAGAAGCCTCCATTGCCATTCAAGTGTCAGGATCGTTTGGCTCCAGGCAAGAAGAAGCGCAACGGCTGGGCCGAATCTTGCGCCCCAAGGCCGATGGACGTAGCGCACGCTTTTATAGCGTGGTTGCCAGAGATACCGTTGATCAAGATTTCGCTGCGCATCGTCAGCGCTTTCTAGCCGAGCAAGGTTATGCATACCGAATTGTTGATGCCGACGACGTATTTAGCGGAACCGCCGAGATTTAGCAGAGACTCTGAGCCCAGAGTCAATAAGACGCTTAAGAAGTTCCCGGACCGGCATGAATTGCGCACCGGCTTCGATTGCCTTGGGAACATACTCTTCTGGGATGTCATAATGATCTAGATCAAAGCCGCGCTCTGGAATACCTAACGCTTGGGCAAAGATGTGCAATTCCTCAAGTGAAATATCCGAAACAAGATGAGCCCACAATCGACCATGCGCTGGCCAAATGGGGCTGTCAACGAGGACTGCCATGACCAATCGCATTCAAAAAACGTTCCTCATCGACCCTAAATATGTCGTGAACTTTCCCATCGATCAGAATCACGGGTATTTCTTCACTATAACGAGCAGCCAACTTGGGATCATCCAAGATCGATAACTTCTCGAATTCAATATCGCTTTCTAAAATGAGACCCCTGATCACGTTTTCAGCAACATCGCATAAATGGCACCCAGGTCTTCCAATAATTGTTACTTTCATAGGAAGGGGTTCCCTCGTTCAATAAGTAACCGCTCCAACGTCGCTGAAATCTCCCCACGAATTTGCTCCGCAAGATCGAGATGTTGAATGGGTTCATCTGCTAACTCGACCGTAGAAATAGGAGTACCAAATTCAATGATCCACTTCGAGGGAAGCGGGAGCATTCCGAGCGGACCAAAAGCGGGGAAAGTGGGAGTTATTGGAAAGTAAGGTAAGCCAAGAAGCCTGGCAAGTACCGGCACATTCGCCAACATGGGGTAGGTCTCTTCGGCGCCCACGATGGATACCGGAATGATCGGTGCTTTCGCGCGCACGGCGGCATTTACAAAGCCACCTCGGCCAAATCGTTGAAGTTTATAGCGATCTTTATAGAGCTTCCCCACTCCCTTGAACCCCTCGGGCCAGACGCCTACTACCTCACCGTTAGCTAAAAGTCGTTCAGCATCATCTTGGCAGGCAAGGGTGACTCCAGACTTGCGGGCGAGGTCAGCAAAGAAGGGAGAGGCAAACACTAAATCGGCTCCGAGTCCGCGCATATGACGAAGACCCGCATCGTGAACTGCCACCTGAGTCATCAAGGAGTCGAGTGCAACCGTTCCTGAATGATTAGCAACTAGTAAACAGGCTCCTTCTGCTGGCAGATTCTCAATCCCTCTTACTTCTACACGGAACCATTTTTCGTAAAGTACACGCAAAATGGGTAGAAATACTTGTTCGGTGAGTTCGGGATCGAAACCAAACTCATCGACTGAATAATCCCCGGTCATACGTTCTGCAAGAAAGTGCACGGCTGGATCAAGACTATCTCCGAGTAATTTAGAAATTTCTGAAACCAAGTCTTTAGTTCCTTGTTGCACTATTTGTGAAAGTTCAGGATTAATTTTAAGAAATAGTCCGACTACGCTGGCTGCTAATTCGCCAGTAGCGTCGATAACGTCGGAGACACTCCCTTTATTATTTTCCACGAAGACCAGCTCGCTTCGAGATTCGGTGAGCTACAAACTCTTCGAAGGTATCTCGCGAGGAGAATTCAGCTGTAAATCCAAGTAAGTCGCGAGCGCGAGAAGTATCTACCAAACGACCATATTTAAGAAGTGAGAGTTGTTCACGGGAAAGATCGACGACCCCAAGGCGACGCAATGTGCCACTTGCTGGGGAGAAGAATTGGGCTGGCAGACGAAGAAGAGGGCGCTTCGCCAATCGAGCTGCCTGGCTGAGAGTGATAGTTCCTCCTCCGGCAATGTTAAAAGTGCCACCTTGATCTGTAATCACCGCATGATGCATCGCACGCACTAAATCATCCTCATGAATAAACTGCAACCGCGGATCATGCCCAAGAACCGCCGGCCATACAGGTAATTCAAAATAGGTGGTGAGTGGTGTCACCATTTCAGGACCAATCGCGTTAGCGAATCGAAGAGTTGTTACACGGACGTCACTTCGCTCCCTCACAAAATTGCGTACGTATCCTTCAACTTCATTCGCGTCTTTGGCAAAACCAGTTGTTGGCAAGCGACCGGGCTGCGTGCTCTCTCTAAAGAGCGCAGGATCTTTAGAGCTAGCACCGTAAATTGCGGTCGTAGATTTGACGATCACGTTCTTGATTGAAGGGGATTTCTTGCAAGCGGCAAGAAGTTGCATTGATCCGATGACGTTGATTTCTTTCATGACGCTGCGTCCACCATGTTCGAGTGGTGTGGAGAGCACACCAGCGTGCACGACAGTGTCAATGTTGTGGTCAGCAATGATTCGGCTGGTAACTGGATTTCTAATGTCTGCCCGGATGAATTCCGCCCGTCCGAAATCGTGGTCAGGGGCGGTGATATCTATCCCAATGATCTTCTCGATCTCCGGGTCGTTTGCCAGCGAGGAGAGTAAGGCGTTACCAAGGTAGCGGGCGGCGCCGGCTACAAGTACGCGCTTCATCACGCTCCGCCTCTCATCCCTGGGAAGTTGGGGGGATATCCCTAGGTGCCCCCTATTCTTCCCCCTCCGGCTGATACCGTCACCTTCATGCTCAGTCGTCACCTGAACAGAGCTCGCGCGGGCCTCATTACCGGAGCTCTACTACTCTCCCTTCTCAGCACGTTTCAGGTATCTCCCGCCCAAGCGCTCTCCGCACACACCAAGCCGGCCCTGAAGTGGGGCTACCTCTATGCCGGTGGGCTTGCCAATGAGTTCGCCCCGGATGCTCCACTTCCGCGCGAGAAACGAGCAGTATCCAAGCCGACGACTATCACTGTGCGGTACACAAATTTTCCCGAGCAAGCCAAAGTCGCCTTCGATTCCGCGGTGGGTATCTGGGCTAACCTCTTCCCTTCAAATGTGCCAGTAACGATCGACGCCACCTGGTCTAACTTAGGCGCCGGCGTGCTGGGCTCTGCAAGGCCTGGAAATTATCACAATGGGTTCGCTAACGCACCGGATAAGGATCTCTACTATCCATCAGCTCTTGCCAATGCCATTGCTGGGAAAGATCTCGACCCCTCAAGTGCTGAAATTGTGGCGCGCTTTTCATCGGGCACTGTGTGGTATTTCGGCACCGATGGTCGGCCATCTTTTGGGAGATACGACTTAGTCACCGTCGTTCTTCACGAGCTCTGTCATGGCCTCGGATTTCTCTCTTCCGACACCTACGATCCTTATTCCGGAATTGGCACACTTGATAGACCAACTGCTTACGACGCTTTCGCTCGAACTGTTGATGACAAGCGACTCTCTGATTTACCAACGCCCTCAGTTGAGCTGGGTCGCGCACTTACAAACACTCTCTACTGGGGTGGCGCCTTAGGCATAGCTGCTAACAACGGAAGTAAACCCAAGATTTATTCGCCCACGCGCTACGACGATGGTTCATCAGTGAGCCACCTCGATGAGAGTACATTTCCAAGCGGAGACAAGAACTCCCTAATGTCCCCGCAATTAGATGCTGGAGAAGTCATCCACGACGTGGGTCCTATTGCGGCAGCGATGCTTGAAGACTTGCGCACTAAGCCTCCGGCAGGCGCCGTCACTTCACTTCCTTCGCCGCCGCGGAATGTATCCGCACTCGTAGGTGATCGCTCCGTAATGATCAATTTTGATCCTCCTATCGATGCTCGAATCACTCAAGTTTCGGGATACGAAGTAACCACGATGCCCGGAGCGGTCCTAACAAAGGTCGAACGCTCTCCCATTACAATTCCAAACCTTAAAGTCGGTACGGCATATACATTTGCTATCAGATCGGTAAATCCTTTAGGCACCAGTGTGGCCGCAGCAGCTGGGCCGATTACCCCACAACTCAGCTGGAAGGCTTCTACGATCGACATTGGTGCCGATCCTTCCTTTACAGCAGCTACAACGTGGCGAAATCAAACCGTCTTTGTTTATAACGATAGGCGCACCGGTTATCTCAAGCGCGCAACTTTAGTGAATAAAAAGTGGGTCCTCGAAACTATTGATGGAAACTCTGTGATTGGAGGTACCACTACAAATAATCTTGATGGAGCCCTCAGCACATGCGTTACTGGCCCAGTCAAAAGCCAGGTTCTCCACATTTTCTATTCAGATATGGAAGATAAAGATCTCCGCCATGCAGCGTTCGACGGAAAGAAGTGGAGTTACGACATCGTCGATGGCGATGGTCCGCTCACTCAATCTGTCGAGGATCCAATTCGAGTTCGCACTAAAAGCGATGTCAACGTGAGCAACGCCTGCGTCGCTACTCCTGCTGGTCTCCAAGTTTACTATCGAGACGATAGCCAAGGAATTCTCTTAGGTGCGCTTCAAAGTGGGAAGACATGGCAGTACGAACTTGTCGATGGAGATCGCAAGACAGAAGGGCGCACTACCGGTGATGTGGCTTTCCATTTAGCAGCCACGGTCGTAGGGAAGAGCGTGCATCTTATTTACGATTCAGTGATTACTATTGACCGAGATCGCAAGGCGACGCAAGGCGATGTGCGACATGCAGTTCGTGCATCAGCAAATCCAGCGGATTGGAAGTTTGACACTGTTGATGCAGCAGATGCACGATTCCCCGTCGCTGGATACGGCGTAGCCATCGGAGCAGTCGGCACGAAGGTTTACGGATCATGGCTTGCGGCATCCACAAAGGGGGCGGGTACCCCGAGCGCCGACACTCTCTTTTATAAAGAACTCACCGTCTACGAAACTTCTCAGGTGATTACTGCGGGATTGGGCGCGCCTACGTTGCCGCTAGCTATTGATGGAAGCAATCTGGCGTTCGGCTGTCAAGGTCGTCTCTGTTCCGCGCCACTAGCAGGTGGAAACGGAAAACTCATCTCCGGAGTGGACACGACGCAGAGCCTGGGAGCGATGTGGACCAGAGTCACCAACAAACTTGGCCTCCTTGTAGGAAGCCCGCTCGGCCTACTTTGGCTTGCGGCTTAAGCTGAGAAGAATCTCAGATTATTTGCTGACTAAACCTTATTGCGTCGTTGAATTCGAGTCTTCTTAAGAAGCTTGCGGTGCTTCTTCTTGGCCATCCGCTTGCGACGTTTCTTGATGACTGAACCCACGCGTAAACCTTTCGTTGGTGAAAGCGTCAGGCTATCGCTTTACCGCCCCGGAACCCGAATCTGGGTAGAGATCGAGCAAGAGAGGCCCGGCACCGGAGCCTGAAACCATGAGCAACCCAGTGGAATTGGCCGCCAGCGCGAGCAGGGGTTGATCGCCCACCCTCGGTGCCACGTGGGCGAGGCTGAGCGTGCGTGTACCCGATCTGCTTGCTGAAAGGCTCACCGAGAGCGCATCAAGGCCCACTCCTTTGACGGGCGGCGAAATGGCTTTGAGCTCACTTGGACTTACCGAGAAGGCCAGAGCTATCGAGCCCCCGGTCCTGGGCGCCAGAGCCACCGGAGGAACTCCGAGCCAGCGCCGCGTGCTGACCACCGCCCCCACCTTGGAGAAAGTCGTAGTAACGATCTCCATCTTCTTTCCATAATCGACAGTGCCGGCAAGAACCGCTTCGCCGTTAACGAAGGCTCCACTCTCCCAGGAACGCTGGGTACCCGAATTTCCACTTCGTTGAGTTTGCGTAATAACTCCACTCTTCACATTAATTACTAAGACCAAAGCATCGACCTTGCCGATGGCTGGTTTGCCTTTCCATACATCAGTTGTGGATCCGGCCACTAATAAATTTCCTGCACTCAATGCAGTAGTTCGAAGCGATGTTCCACTCTTGCCTAAATAAATTGGTGTCTTACATTGCAGAGCAAAATCACAATTCAAATAAAAACCTCGCATGGCTTTACTCTCGAGAGTCAAAATGGTGCCGGCAATCCAAAGCCCGGTGGTATCAGAAACCACTCCGGTGGGCAGCACCGCATACTTTTCACCAAAACTAATGGTGGTCTTTAGTATTGCACTGCCATCGGAATGCACTCCTTGAATAATAAGTTGGCTCAGCGGCCTTGGCGATGCCACCAACGGCGAGGAGAGTGAGACCCCGTCAGGATTTACTGTGACAGGGGTATTTCCTGGGCCGATACTCGTGGGCGCAGGAGTAGTCATTACAATCGGAGTGGCTGTAACAGTCTCACTTTGCGACGAACCAACAAGCCAAATGTTTCCACTTTGATCTAGGGCTGCGCCACCAAAAATATCGTTCTGTACCGTGCCAACACGATGACTCCATGCTGTAGCAAGAGTGGTATCAAGACTTGATATCCAAATGTCGCTTCCTCCAAGTGCACGATCTGCAAAGACAGTCGAACTTTCGCTGCTTTCGAAAGTGGTACCAGCCAAGATCCAACCGCTCTTTGTAGCAATCGCAATTGCCGCATCATCCTCGACTCCAATCGTCAGAGTCTTCGAAAGTGAAGTGGCCGCTTCGGCGTGGGTGAGCGCACTACTCAGCAGCACAAAGAGGGCCGCAGATGCAACCAGTCGTACAGCGCGAGTGCATTTCATGAGGCTGAGCCTACGGTCAGGTGAGGAAGATTGTGCGTAACCCAAAGAGCGTGAGCGCCGCACCTGTTACCCATGGCAATAATCTCGCCAACCACCCTGGGAGTTCTCTGCTAAAAAGGTAGATCAGAATGGTGAACCAGAGGAGCGAAAAGCAGGCATGGATGGCAGCTAGCAGGAGCGAGCGCCAGAGTAATCCAGGACCGGGCGGGGCGAACTGCGGTAGTAGCGAGAGGTAGAAGACGCCCACCTTCGGATTCAGAATATTGGTAAGAAACCCACTCTTAAATCCTAGATGTGCAGTAGTGGCGCCTTTCGCGTCGGTGGTGCGTAGCGCCGACCAACCTAACCAAAGGAGGTAGAGCCCACCCAGGATTGAAATGGTGCGGTATGCCTGCGGATATCTCACAAGCAGAGCGCTCAAACCTTCTGCAGTCGCGCCGCCCCAGACTAAACACCCAGAAGCTATCCCCACGCCAGTGATGAATGCAACGCGTTTACTTTCGGTACGAGCCGCACGAAGGATCAGCGCCACATCTGCGCCCGGAAGAATAGTGAGCAAGGCAACAAGAAGTGTGAAGCCAGCGACTTGGGCGAAAGTCATTGTCCCTGTACTACTGGCCCTGCGCTAATTCACGTGAACGATCACGTGCTGCTTCCATGGCCGAGAGAAAAGCGGCGCGAACTTTATGATCATCTAGCTCACGAAGTGCCGCACTTGTCGTACCGGCGGGACTGGTGACATTTTCACGAAGAACACTCGGATGTTCGCCAGTTTCATCGAGCATGGCGGCTGCGCCGACAACGGTTTGTAAAGTGAGCGCTGAGGCCGTGGCTCGTGGCAAACCAAGTAATACGCCGGCTTCGATCATGGCCTCAACAACGTAGTAAATATAGGCTGGCCCCGAGCCGCTAATTGCGGTAACCGCATCTTGGTGTTTCTCGGCAATTCGAATTACTTTTCCGATACTTCGGAGCAAATTCTCTGCATGCGCCAGGTGGTCTTCACTGCAGTGAGAGCCCGGTGAGATCGCTGTCATGCCCTTATCTACCAAGGCGGGAGTATTCGGCATCACGCGCACCACTGCTATACCTGAAGGCAATTCGGCTTGCAGTGCGACCGTAGTGATACCTGCCGCCATCGATATAACTAATGCGTCGCGGTGAATACTTGAAGAGACTTCTCGGAGCAGGTATGCCATATCTTGCGGCTTAACCACGAGGAAAACCGTTTCCGCGCCGTTGACGGCTTGCGAATTCGATGCGCTAGAAACGCCAAACTTTTGGCAGAGATGTTCTAGACGCTCTGGGCGAGTATCAGTAATGACCACATCTGTAGGGGCATGACCTGAGCGCATCAAACCGGAGAGCAAAGCTTCCCCCATGACGCCGGCCCCCAAGATGGCGATCGTGGTCATGACTACCCCCTAGAAATAAGCGAACGGAGAAAGAATGACAGGTTAGCCGGTCTTTCTGCCATTCTGCGCATGAGGTACCCATACCAATCCTGCCCATACGGGACATAGATACGCACCTTCTCGCCACGCTGCGCTAACCGAATCTGCTCATCGGGGCGGATGCCGAGCAACATTTGATATTCAAAAGTTCCGCTTGCCCGCTGTGAACGAAGCGCGAGTGAAGTGGCAATCTCAACAAGGCGAGGATCGTGCGTTGCGAGCATGGGATAGCCATCACCCATCATCAAAACGCGCATACAGCGCACATAGGAACGATCAACTTCACTCTTAGATTGAAAAGCCACACTGGCTGGTTCTTTATAAGCACCTTTGCAGAGACGTACCCGGGAACCTTCATATGCAAGATCTCGGCAATCACCTTCCGTTCGTAAGAGATATGACTGAAGTACCGCACCTACAGAAGCGGTCTCTTTGCGAAGCTCGCGAAGTGCACCCAAAGTAGAGTCAGTAGTGGTGTGATCTTCCATGTCCAGAGTCACGGTAGTGCCGATTTGGGTTGCCGCACGCACAATCTCAAATGCATTTTCCAAAGCGATCTTTTCTCCATCACCAGGAAGTGCCTGACCCAACGCTGAAAGTTTTACCGAAACTTCAACATGGCTAGACATCTGGTGCTCAGATATCAATTTTAGGAGAGTGAGATAAGCGTCCTTAGTTCCAGTTGCCGCTTCGCGATCGAGTACATCTTCACCAAGATGATCAACTGTCAGATTTAACCCATCGTTGGTTAAGCGATTAGCAGCCGCTATGACATCGAGTGGTTCCTGGCCGGCCACGAAGCGTTCGACCACGCCTTTGGTGAGCGGACCTGTACTTACAAATTCACGAAGCTTTTCATTTCGACTTGCTGCCAGGATTGTGTCGCGTAACACGTGGTACCTCTCTCTCGTCGAAAAGCCTACTCCAGGTTTGCCCGCGCGAAAGCGAGAGATTCCGCCAAGATCTCCAGGCGTTCCTCGCGTGTGGGTACTCGCCTTGTGGAGACTTCTAAGACCACAGACTTGAGACTGGTAGATGACTTCAAGAGGGCGAGAACTTCGGCGCACGGTTGACTTCCGCGGCCAGGGGCCAAATGTTCATCTTGGGAGGAACCAAGTCCATCGGCGAGGTGGAGGTGGACCACATTCTCTCTGGCGATGATCTCAAATGGATCTTCGCCAGAGGTCGCCGTGTGTGAGAGGTCTAGGGTCACATTGTTATAGCCCACGTTGAGCACCGAGTAGTCGGGCAAGTAACCCGTGAGTTCTCGATTCCGCGCACTCCACGGAAACATATTTTCGATGGCAATATCTACACCACTTTCCTGAGAGAGCACGTTGATTTTTTCCGCGAAGTTTTTTGCATATTTTCGCTGCCATCTAAAAGGTGGGTGCAATACCACGATCGGCGAACCGAGCCGCTGCGCTAATTCCACACTTTTGCGCACTTTCCCCCAAGGTTCTAAACCCCACACACGTTGCGTAATCAATAAACATGGGGCGTGAACTGAAAGCACGGGGAGATCAAAATGTTCAGCGAGACGCATGATGGAGGCAGCATCTTGCGTAGCAAATTCATTAGAAACCATGACCTCAATGCCGTCGTAACCAAGTTCTTTGGCGATAGCAAAGGTATCTGCCAGCGTCTCTGGAAAACAGGAAGCACTAGATAGGCCAATTGGTGTGCTCACTGATCGAGCCAATCCAATCGACGGAGAATGATTCCTTCGCGCAGCGCCCAAGGGCAAATCTCAAGTTCTTCAATATCAAGTAGATCCATTGCGGTGTGTGCGACGATGGCGCCGGCTACTAGTTGATTGGCGCGAGAGATCGAAACACCAGGAAGTTTAGCGCGCTCTTGAATAGGCATAGAGAAGATACGAGGCAACCAATCTTCAAGCACATCGCGTTTGAGAAGTCTCGGCACCATCGGTCCAGATGTTGAGGGTTCTGCACCGCAAATACGTGAAAGTGATCGGAAAGTTTTGCTGGTTCCTACGGGATGACCGATCTGCCCCAGTGAAAGAATCTCGGGCACTATTTCAGCAATTGATGTACGCACTATGCGACGCAAATTCTTGATGTCGCCAGCATCAAAAGGATCGCCTTTGAGATGAGTTGCTGTGAGCCGGCTAGCCCCAAGTGGCAGCGAGAAAGCTTCTTGTGGCTCCTCATCGGTGCCACAGGCGACTTCTAGTGATCCTCCACCAATGTCAAGGACAAGTAAACGGCCACTCGACCAACCGAACCACCGTCGAACAGCGAGGAAGGTAAGCCTGGCTTCATCGCTGCCGGAGAGCACCTGTAACTCGATGCCGCACTCTTGGGTGATCTCCTCCAAAATCTCCTCTCCGTTGGCGGCCTCACGCAGAGCCGACGTAGCGAAAGCTAATAGCTCCTCTGGGCCATGCGTGTCAGATGCGGCTACTGCTCGTTGAATGGCAGCAACCAGGCGATCTCGCCCCTCTCGGCTAATGGCTCCGTTGGGAAGGAGGAACTCGGTAAGGCGAAGCTCTTCCTTATGACTGGTCGCTGGTACCGGGGCTGCACCGCGATGGGCATCAACAACGAGCAGATGGATGGTGTTGGAGCCCACATCGAGAACTCCGAGTCGGTGTCCCAAAATCGGTCCCAGAAGTGACTCCGCCGAGCGGGTATCCACCGATTCAAAACTCACGAAGATGAACTTACCGTGAGAAGACCGTAGGCTCATCTCTTGTGCCTCCTACGAAACATTCTCAGACCAACGAAGTAGACCTCGATTTTGCCCGCGACTGGGTGGAGTTCCCGGATCCGGTGGATCCCGCCGAGTTGTGGAAGTGCGATCTCACCTGGCTCACCTCTTCTTGGCAATGCATTTATGGAGCCGGTTGCAAAGGCATCTTCGAGGAGCGCCCCTTCGACGGATGTTGCAGCCAAGGCGCGCACTTCACCGGAAAAGAAGATGAGAAGCGAGTCCGGGAGTGGGCGGCGCGACTCACTCCAGAAACCTGGCAATTCTTTGCGGAAGGTCAGCCCGCGAAATCTAAAGGCAAGTTAGACATCACTGAAAAAGATGACGAAGGCGATAAGAAGACTCGGGTCGTAGAAGATGGATGCATCTTCCTGAACCGTCCAGGATTTGCTGGTGGTGAAGGTTGTTCCTTCCACCACCTCGCGATTCGTGAAGGCGTGCACTTTGTAGAAACAAAGCCAGATGTCTGCTGGCAACTTCCACTCCGCCAGTCGTACGAAGAACTCGATCGAGGCGACGGAAATAAGATTTCAGTCAACGTGATCGGTGAATTTGATCGTCGTGGTTGGGGTGAGGGCGGCGAAGAACTCGACTGGTACTGCTCCGGTAATCCCGAGGCACATATCGCTTCAGAGCCGCTTTACATCACCAACAAGACGGAACTTATTGCCATGATGAACGAGAAGGCTTATGAGGTGTTGGCCGATATTTGTGACCAGCGCATGGCGGCACAATCGGCGCTCAAATCTAGAAATCTGCCGCTCTTCATCGTGCACCCAGCTACTCTCGAAGCCGATCGGTTAAAGAAGTAACCACAATGGCAAAGCCGGATCTCTACCGCTGTACGGAATGTGGTTGGAGTGGCGTGAAGTGGCTCGGGCAATGTCCCGAGTGTCAAGCATGGGGCTCTGTAGATGAAGTGGGTGGAGTTACCAAGGCTTCTTTGCAACCGGGGCGCATCATCACGCCCGCCAAACCCATCGCAGAGATCGATGTAGCGTCTGCAATCGCGCGACCTTCAGGGGTGCCAGAATTAGATCGCGTACTTGGCGGCGGCATCGTCCCGGGCGCCGCAATCCTTCTTGCTGGTGAGCCCGGAGTGGGTAAATCCACGCTCCTTCTTGCAGTAAGCGCCGAGAGCGCTAAGGCGAATATGAAAGTACTTTATGTAACGGGCGAAGAGTCCGCCTCCCAGGTCCGCCTCAGAGCCGAACGACTCAAAGCACTTCACCCCAACCTCTTTCTCGCTGCTGAAAGTGACCTTGGGGTTTTGCTCGCCCATGTTGATCAAGTAAAGCCAGATTTATTGATCGTCGATAGCGTGCAAACTATCTCTACTCAATCAGTAGATGGTTCACCCGGCGGAGTGACGCAAGTTCGCGAGGTTGCCGGCGCGCTCATTCGAGTGGCAAAGGAACGCGCGCTCGCCACCATCTTGGTGGGACATGTGACGAAAGATGGCTCCATCGCTGGTCCCAGATTGCTTGAGCATCTTGTTGACGTCGTTCTTAATTTTGAAGGTGAAAAACACACGCGCCTTCGTTTAGTGCGCGCGATCAAGAATCGCTTTGGTGCCACCGATGAAGTGGGGTGTTTCGATCTCAACGAAAATGGCATCGAAGGTTTAGCTGATCCCACAGGACTCTTCTTGAGCCGACATAGTGAGCCAGTCCCCGGCACATGCATCACGGTAGCCATGGAGGGACGCCGTCCGTTGCTCGCAGAAATTCAAGCACTCGTTGGGGGCGCATCGAATAACACCAACCCCCGTCGCACAACTAGCGGGCTCGACAATGCGCGCGCGATGATGACCCTCGCAGTTCTAGAACTTCGTGCCGGAATTGCCCTCGCTGGACGAGATACATACCTCGCTACCGTAGGTGGCATGAAATTGACCGAGCCTGCGGCCGATTTAGCGCTCGCCCTCGCGGTGGGTTCGGCAGCTAAAGGTTTCGCACTCCCTTCAGATCTCATCGCCCTAGGCGAAGTAGGCCTTGCCGGCGAAGTGCGCAAAGTGAATGGCATTCAGCAACGACTCAATGAGGCTGCCCGGCTCGGCTTTACGCGCGCCATCGTGCCCGACCTCAAAGGTGAGTTGAAGATTCCTGGGATGGAGATCTTAGAAGTCACTCGACTGACAACGGCCTTAGAACGAGTCCGCCTTACGTGAGCGACCAAGATTCGGTGATCGAATGGTTTCTAGAGAATCAACGCGATCTACCTTGGCGAAAGAGCACTCCATGGGGCGTGCTAGTAAGTGAGTTCATGCTCCAACAAACTCCGGTGAATCGCGTCCTTCCCAAATGGGAGGAGTGGATGGATCGCTGGCCTACCCCAAGTGATTTGGCGCAAGCCACAAGTGGCGAGGTGATTAAGGCGTGGGATCGACTGGGTTATCCAAGGCGAGCTCTTCGCCTGCATGAGAGTGCGCAAGTAATAACTGCAAAATATGACGGTCAGGTGCCATCCACTTATGAGGAACTGCTCGCCCTTCCTGGTGTGGGTGATTACACCGCCGGCGCAATTCTCTCCTTTGCATTCAGCACACGAGCTGTTGTGCTCGATACCAATGTGCGGAGAGTGATTACCCGCTGGCACCAAGGCGAGGAATTCCCACATTCTTCACTCTCTAAAGCAGAGCGCGCACTCGCTGAAGAATTGATCCCGAAGAGAAGTGCGCTGTGGGCG
>JBAXIG010000001.1:0-55069 GCA_037138535.1 Actinomycetes bacterium | reverse complement strand
GATGAGAACCTCTACCGCGAAATGCGCGATCGGTTCGGCATGTACTTCAAGGGCGGCATGGGTGCGGCTGCGATTCAGTCCCGCCTTCGCTCTTTTGATCTTGAAGCCGAATCCGTCAAGCTTCGTGATTCAATTCGCAATGGCAAGGGACAGAAGAAGACCCGTTCGCTCAAGCGTCTTAAGGTCGTTTCCTCTTTCCTCACCACTACAAATTCACCTGATGGCATGGTGCTTGATTGCGTTCCAGTTATTCCGCCGGATCTTCGTCCGATGGTGCAACTCGACGGTGGTCGCTTTGCGACTTCAGATCTCAACGATCTCTATCGTCGCGTCATCAACCGCAACAACCGTTTGAAGCGCCTTCTTGATCTCGGTGCTCCTGAGATCATCGTGAATAACGAGAAGCGCATGCTTCAAGAAGCAGTCGATGCACTCTTCGACAATGGTCGCCGTGGCCGCCCAGTTACTGGCCCAGGAAACCGTCCGTTGAAGTCGCTCTCCGACATGCTCAAGGGTAAGCAAGGCCGCTTCCGTCAGAACTTGCTCGGAAAGCGCGTCGATTATTCAGGTCGTTCGGTCATCGTCGTTGGTCCGCAACTCAAGTTGCACCAATGCGGTCTGCCAAAGCAGATGGCTCTCGAACTCTTCAAGCCATTCGTCATGAAGCGTCTTGTCGATCTCAATCATGCGCAGAACATCAAGTCTGCAAAGCGTATGGTCGAGCGCGCACGCTCCGTGGTGTGGGATGTTCTCGAAGAAGTCATTGCAGAGCACCCAGTGATGCTCAACCGCGCACCTACGCTTCACCGCCTTGGTATTCAAGCGTTCGAGCCACAACTGGTTGAAGGTAAGGCCATTCAGATTCACCCGCTCGTATGTACTGCATTCAACGCAGACTTCGACGGCGATCAGATGGCAGTTCACCTTCCGCTCTCTGCTGAAGCGCAAGCTGAAGCTCGCATCTTGATGCTTTCAAGCAACAACATTCTTTCGCCGGCATCTGGTCGCCCGATCACTTCGCCTACGCAAGACATGGTGCTTGGTATCTACTTCCTTACTTCAAAGCATGCTGCTCTCAATGGGGAGGGTCGCGCATTCTCTTCGACTTCAGAGGCTTTGATGTCCTTCGATCTTGGTTCACTGCACTTGCAGGCGCAGATCAAGATTCGCACCGCCCCAGGCACTGTGCCACCAAAGGGTTGGGTTGCTCCAGAAGGTTACGAAGCAGGCGAAGCATTTACTCTCGAAACCACACTTGGTCGCGTGCTCTTCAATGAGACTCTGCCATCTGACTATCCATTCGTCGATTACGACATCACCAAAAAACATCTTGGTGCCATTGTGAACGATCTTGCTGAGCGCTACCCCAAGGTTGTTGTTGCTCAAACTTTGGATGCACTTAAGTCAGCCGGTTTCTACTGGGCAACTCGCGCCGGTGTCACGATCAGCATCGAAGATGTTGTGACGCCACCTCGCAAGCTCGAAATTCTCGAGGCTTACGAAACTCGCGCAGAGAAGGTGCAATCTCAATACGAGAAGGGCCTCATCACAGACGATGAGCGCCGTCAAGAACTCATTGAGATCTGGACTCAAGCCACCAGCGAAGTCGCGAAGGAGATGGAAGATAACTTCCCTCGTACTAACCCGGTCTGGATGATGGTTTATTCAGGTGCCCGCGGAAATATGATGCAGGTGCGTCAGATCGCCGGTATGCGCGGTCTGGTAGCAAACCCTAAGGGTGAAATTATTCCTCGCCCCATCAAGTCCAACTTCCGTGAAGGTCTCTCGGTACTTGAGTACTTCATCTCAACACACGGCGCTCGTAAAGGTCTGGCAGATACTGCACTTCGTACGGCAGATTCTGGTTACCTCACCCGTCGTCTCGTTGACGTCTCCCAAGACGTCATCATCCGCGAAGAAGATTGTGGAACAGATCGTTCGCTCCCAATCGCTATCGCTGAAGAGATCAATGGCAAGTTGACCAAACTCGAGCACGTTGAAACTGCGGTTTACTCGCGCACACTTGCAGAGGATGTTGTTGTTAACGGCACTACCGTGGCAACTGCTGATACTGACTTGGGTGACGTAGTAATCGATGCGTTGATCGCCGGAGGCGTGCACGAAATACGCGTTCGTTCGGTACTCACGTGCGATGCCAAAATCGGTAGTTGTGCTGCTTGTTACGGTCGCTCACTTGCTGCTGGCAAGCGCGTCGATGTCGGCGAGGCTGTTGGCATCATCGCTGCGCAATCAATCGGCGAGCCCGGAACTCAGCTCACCATGCGTACCTTCCACACCGGTGGTGTTGATACCGGTGGAGATATCACGCACGGTCTGCCACGTATCGTCGAGCTCTTCGAAGCACGCACTCCCAAGGGTGTGGCTCCGATCTCTGAGGCTGCAGGTCGCATCAAGATCGAAGACACTGACAAGCTCCGCAAGATCGTGGTCGTTCCAGATGATGGCAGTGAAGAGATTGCTTACCCAGTCTCAAAGCGTCAACGTCTCATCGTCGGAGAAGGTGACCATGTCATCGTCGGCCAGAAGTTGGTGGTCGGTGCTATCGATCCCAAGCAGGTCTTGCGCATCCTCGGCCCACGCGAAGTCCAGAAGCACCTCGTTCAAGAGGTGCAAGAGGTCTACCGCTCACAGGGTGTATCGATCCACGATAAGCACATCGAGGTCATCGTCCGTCAGATGCTCAAGCGCGTCACGGTCATCGAGTCGGGGGAGGCGAATCTTCTTCCAGGAGAGCTCGTCGACCGCGCCAACTTCGAGACCGAGAACCGTCGCGTAGTAGCTGCCGGCGGCACCCCAGCATCGGGTCGCCCCGAACTCATGGGTATCACCAAGGCCTCCTTGGCCACCGAATCATGGCTCTCTGCCGCCTCCTTCCAGGAGACCACGCGAGTCCTGACTGATGCCGCCCTCGGCGCTAAGAGCGATCCGCTCCTCGGCCTCAAGGAGAACGTCATTATCGGTAAGTTGATCCCGGCTGGTACCGGTTTGCCCCGTTATCGCAACATTAAGGTCGAACCGACCGAAGAGGCGAAGGCGGCGGTCTACTCCATGGCCACCTATGACGATTACGACTACAACGCCTTTGGGTCTGGCTCGGGTGAGGCTGTCCGCCTCGACGAGTTCGAATTCCGCGGGTAAGTCGAGCAAGTTTCGGCAATTTTCTCAGCAAGTTTCAGGAAGGCCTGCTGAGCCGACTCACCGAGTTTTGACCTCGGGAAGTCGGCTCGGCTAGCCTGCGGCTGCTGCTCACATGTGGGGTAGCAGGGCAATCGATCTAAAGAGAGATTGCGCCTTTGCGGAGAGCGTGCGACACACCCGACCGCGGGGGTAGGCGAAGTAATAGTAAAGAGCAGTTCCGACACGAAGGAGTGATAGTGCCAACTATCTCGCAGCTGGTTCGCAAGGGCCGCGCAGACAAGTCGAGTAAGACCAAGACTCCTGCGCTTAAAGGTAGCCCTCAACGACGTGGCGTATGCACGCGCGTCTACACAACCACTCCGAAGAAGCCGAACTCGGCGCTTCGCAAAGTGGCTCGTGTGCGTCTCACCAGCGGCATGGAAATAACGGCATATATCCCCGGCGTCGGACATAACCTTCAAGAGCACTCCATCGTCCTTGTTCGTGGTGGTCGTGTGAAGGATCTTCCCGGCGTTCGTTACAAGATCGTCCGTGGATCACTCGATACCCAAGGTGTGAAGAACCGTAAGCAGTCGCGTAGCCGTTACGGTGCAAAGAGGGAGAAGAAGGCCTAATGCCACGTAAAGGACCTGCCGCGAAGAACCCAGTTGTTATCGACCCGGTGTACAACTCACCAGTTGTTACTGCTCTCGTCAACAAAGTTCTTCTTCATGGAAAGCGCTCTTCTGCAGAGCGCATTGTGTACACCGCTCTCGAGGGTTGCCGCGAGAAGACTGGTGCCGATCCGGTAATCACTCTCAAGCGCGCACTCGACAATGTGAAGCCAGCTCTCGAAGTTCGTAGTCGTCGCGTGGGTGGCGCTACCTACCAGGTTCCTGTCGAAGTAAAGCCTGCTCGTTCAAGCACACTTGCTCTTCGCTGGTTGGTGCACTTCTCACGCGAGCGCCGCGAGAAGTCCATGGCCGAGCGTCTGATGAACGAATTAATTGATGCCAGCAATGGCCTCGGTGCTTCGGTGAAGCGCCGTGAAGACACCCACAAGATGGCGGAGTCCAACAAGGCCTTCGCTCACTACCGCTGGTAATTCGGAAATTAGGAGATAAATCGTGGCTACAGAAACCGCAATCGACCTCGCCAAGGTGCGCAACATCGGCATCATGGCTCATATCGACGCGGGCAAAACCACCACGACAGAGCGCATCTTGTTCTACACCGGTATCAACTACAAGATCGGTGAAGTTCACGAAGGCGCTGCCACGATGGACTGGATGGAGCAAGAGCAAGAGCGTGGCATCACGATCACCTCTGCTGCGACCACTTGCATGTGGCACGACCACCTCATCAACATTATCGACACACCTGGACACGTAGATTTCACCGTTGAAGTAGAACGCTCACTTCGCGTGCTCGACGGCGCTGTTGCAGTATTCGATGGCGTCGCTGGCGTAGAGCCACAATCTGAGACCGTATGGCGCCAAGCGGATCGCTACAAGGTTCCACGCATCTGCTTCATCAACAAGCTCGATCGCACCGGAGCAAACTTCCAAATGTGCGTCGACATGATTATTTCTCGCCTCAATGCGACTCCACTAGTTCTGCAACTCCCGATCGGCAACGAAGGCGACTTCATCGGAGTGATCGATTTGCTCGCAATGAACGCACTCACCTGGCGCGGAGAAACCCAAAAGGGCGAGGATTTCACCATTGAAGAGATTCCTGCGGATCTCAAAGAGGCCGCAGATGCGGCACGCCACTTGCTCATTGAGACTCTCGCTGACAAAGACGACGAGATCATGGAGAAGTACCTCGACGGCAAAGAACTTTCAGAAGAAGAACTCATCGCAGGAATTCGTCGCGCGACTCTCGCTGACAAGCTCACCCCAGTGCTCACCGGTTCTGCATTTAAGAACAAGGGTGTGCAACCCATGCTCGATGCAGTGAACCGTTATCTTCCAAGCCCGCTCGACGTAGAATCGATCGTCGGACACAAGCAAGGAGACGAGAGCGTTGAAGTTCTCCGTCACCCAGATAACAAAGAACCGTTCTCTGCGCTTGCTTTCAAAATTATGAGAGATCCACACCTTGGAAAGCTCACCTTTATCCGTATCTACTCAGGTCTTCTTGAGACAGGTTCACAAGTTCTTAACAGCACGAAGGATCGCAAAGAGCGCATCGGCAAGATCTACCAGATGCACGCAAACAAGCGTGAGGAACGTGACACTGCAGGTGCCGGCATGATCGTTGCTGTGATGGGTCTCAAGGACACCACCACCGGTGAAACCCTCTGTGATTCTGCCAATCCAGTAGTACTTGAATCGATGACCTTCCCGAACCCAGTTATCTCGGTGGCTATCGAGCCAAAGACCAAGAGCGATCAAGAAAAGCTTGGAACTGCAATCCAAAGCCTTGCGGAAGAAGATCCCACCTTCCACGTTTACACCGACATCGAGACTGGCCAAACCATCATCGGTGGCATGGGCGAGCTTCACCTAGAAATTCTTGTCGACCGCATGCGTCGCGAATTCAAGGTAGAAGCAAACGTTGGTAAGCCACAGGTTGCTTACCGCGAAACTCTTCGTCGTGCAGTTGAGAAGCACGATTACACCCATAAGAAGCAGACCGGTGGTTCTGGTCAATTCGCGAAGGTGCAAATCTCAGTTCATCCGCTTCCAGCTGATAGCCCGGTCGCTTATGAATTCGACAATAAGGTCACTGGTGGACGTATCCCTCGTGAATACATCCCATCAGTTGATGCTGGTTGCCAAGATGGCCTCAGTTCAGGACCACTTGCTGGCTACCCACTCGTCAATGTCAAGGTCACCCTTCTTGATGGTGCCTACCACGATGTTGACTCTTCTGAACTTGCCTTCAAGATCGCTGGACTTCAAGCGTTCAAAGAGGCAGTACGCATGGCCGATCCTGCGCTCCTTGAACCCATCATGAGCGTTGAGGTCATCACCCCTGAGGACTTCATGGGTGATGTGATTGGCGATATCAACTCTCGCCGTGGACAAATTCTGTCTATGGACGAGCGGGCTGGTGCCCGAGTTGTTAAAGCCTTGGTTCCACTCTCGGAGATGTTCGGCTATGTCGGAGATCTACGTAGCCGTACCCAAGGTCGAGCAAGTTACTCAATGCAATTCGACTCGTATGCAGAAGTTCCGGCAAACGTGTCAAAGGACATCATCGCCAAAGTTCGCGGCGAGTAAGTCCAGCTCTACAAACCCGGCACATCCCAACAGCAGCGTAAACCAGATCACAGGAGGGCCATCGTGGCAAAGGCAAAGTTCGAGCGGACAAAGCCGCACGTGAATATCGGCACCATTGGACACATCGATCACGGTAAGACCACTCTTACCGCAGCGATCTCCAAAGTGCTTCACGACAAGTTCCCAGACGTCAACCCCTTCACGCCATTCGATCAAATCGATAAGGCCCCTGAAGAGCGTCAACGCGGTATCACGATTTCGATCGCGCATATCGAGTACCAGACAGAGAAGCGCCACTACGCGCACGTCGACTGCCCTGGTCACGCTGACTACATCAAGAACATGATTACTGGTGCCGCACAGATGGACGGTGCAATCCTCGTGGTTGCCGCCACTGACGGTCCCATGCCACAGACCAAGGAGCACGTTCTCCTTGCTCGCCAAGTAGGCGTTCCTTACATCGTTGTCGCACTCAACAAGTCCGACATGGTCGATGATGAGGAAATCCTCGAGCTTGTCGAGATGGAAGTTCGTGAACTCCTCAGCAAGTACGAGTTCCCTGGCGATGACCTCCCGGTCGTTCGCGTTTCTGCGCTCAAGGCGCTTGAAGGCGATGCCAAGTGGGCCGAGGCACTCTTGGGTCTTATGGACGCGGTGGATGCCTCTATCCCAGAGCCCACTCGCGAGATTGACAAGGCATTCCTTATGCCAGTTGAAGACGTATTCACCATCACTGGTCGCGGAACCGTTATCACGGGTCGCATCGAGCGTGGCATCGTCAAGGTCAACGAAGAAGTTGAAATCGTGGGTATCCGCGAGACTTCACAGAAGACCACCGTCACTGGTGTCGAAATGTTCCGCAAGCTCCTCGACGAAGGTCGCGCCGGTGAGAACGTCGGTCTCCTTCTCCGTGGAACCAAGCGTGAAGATGTTGAGCGCGGCATGGTTGTTGTCAAGCCTGGCTCGATCACTCCTCACACCGATTTCGAGGCTAACGTCTACATCCTTTCCAAGGATGAAGGTGGACGTCACACCCCGTTCTTCGACAACTATCGTCCACAGTTCTACTTCCGCACCACTGACGTCACTGGCGTCGTTACGTTGCCTTCCGGCACCGAAATGGTGATGCCTGGCGATAACACTGAGATGAATGTTGCACTCATCCAGCCAATCGCTATGGAAGAAGGACTTCGCTTCGCAATCCGCGAAGGTGGCCGCACCGTGGGTGCAGGTCGTGTCACGAAGGTTCTCAAGTAATTCAGTAATACCTCTGGTTAATGCTGTTCTCGGTGGGGGAGAGATCCCCCACCGAGAAACCACCAGAAGAGTTCCAAAGATTGTTGCAGTAGTAACTTCTAGATAGAGAGTAGGAAACATGGCGGGACAGAAGATCCGCATCCGGCTCAAGGCATATGACCATGAGGTCATTGACTCTTCGGCGAAGAAGATCGTCGAAACAGTCGAGCGTACTGGCGCGAAAGTTGCCGGTCCTGTTCCACTGCCTACTGAGAAGAACATCTACTGCGTCATTCGTTCTCCTCACAAATACAAAGACAGCCGTGAGCACTTCGAAATGCGCACGCACAAGCGACTCATTGACATTCTCGACCCCACGCCAAAGACCGTTGACTCACTTATGCGTCTCGATCTTCCTGCTGGTGTCGATATCGAGATCAAGCTCTAGATAGGACCGGAGAGATGACTAAGACTATTAAGGGAGTGCTGGGCGAGAAGCTCGGCATGACTCAAGTCTTCGACGCAAGCAACCACATCGTCCCGGTTACTGTCGTCAAGGCTGGTCCTTGCGTTGTTACGCAAGTTCGCTCCGAGGAGAAGGACGGCTACAGTGCCGTGCAACTCGCCTTCGGTGCGATCGACCCACGTAAAGTAAATAAGCCAGATGCTGGCCACTTCGCCAAGGCGGGTGCTACACCACGTCGCCACGTTGCTGAACTTCGCACAGGTGATGCTGATTCGTACACCGTCGGTCAAGAACTCGGTCCAGATGTGTTCGAGGCGGGTCAAATTGTTGATGTCACCGGCACGAGCAAGGGTAAAGGATTCGCGGGCGTTATAAAGCGTCACGGTTTCCACGGCCTGGGCTCTTCGCACGGTGTGCACCGCGCGCACCGTATGCCTGGTTCCATCGGAGCCTGCGCCACTCCAGGTCGCGTCTTCCGCGGTCTCAAGATGGCTGGTCATATGGGTAGCGAACGCGTTACTACTGCTGGCCTCACGATTCACGCTGTTGATCTCGAGAAGGGCTTGCTCCTTATAAAGGGCGCCGTTCCTGGTTCAAATGGCTCACTTGTCTTCGTCAAGTCCTCAGCGAAGGGAGAGTAATCATGACTCTTTCAATCAACGTTGTTGATGCATCGGGCAAGAAGGCCGGAAGTGTTGAACTTCCAGCTGAAATCTTCGATGTTCAAGTCAACATCCCATTGATCCACCAAGTCGTTGTCGCACAACGTGCAGCTGCACGTCAGGGAACGCACAAGGCTAAGAACCGCGGTGAAGTGAGCGGTGGTGGAAAGAAGCCTTTCGCACAGAAGGGAACTGGTCGCGCTCGTCAGGGCTCTACTCGTTCACCTAACCAACGTCACGGTGGTGTTGCTCATGGTCCAGTGCCACGTAGCTACGCGCAACGCACACCTAAGAAGATGATTGCTGGTGCACTCCGCGGCACGCTCTCTGATCGTGCTCGCAACGGTCGCATCCACGTCATCTCCGAGGTACTTGCCGGCGATCCATCTACTAAGGCCGCTCTTGCTGCCGTTGCACAATTTTCAGATCGTAAGCACCTGCTTGTTGTGCTCTCGCGCAATGAAGAGTCCGCCTGGCGTTCACTTCGTAACTCTGAGCGCGTGCACCTCTTGGTTCCGGATCAACTCAACGCATACGACGTAATCGTCAGCGATGATGTGGTCTTCTCCAAGAGTGCCCTCGAAGAGTTCGTTGCCGGTCCAGTCAGTGGCAAGAGCGCAACCGCAGTTGGTCGCGCCACGAGTGAAGAGGTGTCAGCATGAACGATTACCGCGACGTTCTGATCGCTCCTGTCGTATCTGAGAAGTCATACGGCATGCTCGATGAGAACAAGTACACCTTCTTGGTTGCACCTTCTGCGAATAAGACAGAAATCAAGATTGCCGTTGAAAAGATCTTCGGTGTGAAGGTCCTCAGCGTCAACACGTTGAACCGTCAAGGCAAGCGCAAGCGGACCCGAATCGGCTTTGGAAAGCGCAATGACACCAAGCGCGCCATCGTCTCGGTAGCTGCCGGCGACCGTATCGACATCTTCGGAGGTCCTGTCTCCTAACGGAGCCAGGAACGAAAGAACAGGATTGACTCATGGGTATTCGTAAATACAAGCCGACAACTCCGGGCCGTCGTGGCTCGAGCGTTTCGGACTTCGTTGAGATCACTCGCACCACCCCGGAGAAGTCGCTCGTCCGTCCGATCCACTCCAAGGGTGGTCGTAACTCGGCCGGTCGCATCACCGTTCGTCACCAAGGTGGCGGACATAAGCGCGCCTACCGTCTCATCGACTTCCGTCGTAATGACAAAGATGGCGTGCCAGCAAAGGTCGCTCACATCGAGTACGACCCCAACCGCACTGCGCGTATCGCACTACTGCATTACGCAGATGGCGAGAAGCGCTACATCATTGCTCCCAACAAGCTCGGTCAAGGTGACTTTGTAGAGAGCGGTGCAAGCGCCGATATTAAGCCTGGTAATAACTTGCCGCTGCGTAATATCCCCGTCGGTACCGTGATCCACGCGATTGAACTCCGCCCAGGTGGAGGAGCCAAGATTGCGCGCTCTGCTGGCGCATCTGTTCAGCTCGTTGCAAAAGATGGTCCGTACGCACAACTCCGGATGCCATCTGGCGAAATTCGTAACGTCGATGTTCGTTGCCGCGCCACCGTTGGTGAAGTGGGTAACGCAGAACAGTCCAACATCAACTGGGGTAAGGCCGGCCGTATGCGTTGGAAGGGCAAGCGCCCCACCGTCCGCGGTGTTGCTATGAACCCTGTTGATCACCCACACGGTGGTGGCGAAGGTAAGACCTCTGGTGGACGTCACCCAGTAAGCCCATGGGGACAACCAGAAGGTCGCACTCGTCGCTCCAAGTCAAGCGACAAGATGATCGTCCGCCGTCGCAAGTCGAACAAGAAGCGCTAGGAGAACGATGCCTCGGAGTCTTAAGAAGGGCCCCTTCGTTGATGGCCATCTCACCAAAAAGGTGGATGTACAAAACGATGCCGGGACTAAGAACGTCATCAAGACGTGGTCGCGTCGCTCCATGATCGTGCCGTCCATGATTGGGCACACGATCGCTGTTCACGACGGCCGTAAGCACGTTCCAGTTTTCGTGACCGATGCAATGGTCGGTCACAAACTTGGCGAGTTCGCACCCACGCGCACTTTCAAGGGACACGTTAAGGATGATCGGAGGGCTAAGCGTGGCTGACATCATGGCTCGCGCCAGCACGCGCGACGTACGCATTACTCCTATGAAGGCTCGACGTGTAGTGGACCTGGTCCGCGGCATGAAGGCCGACGAGGCTCTTGCTGTACTCAAGTTCGCTCCGCAAGCTGCCGGTGAGACTGTTTACAAGACTGTCGCATCTGCAGTAGCCAACGCCAAGACACTTCATGGTGTTCGCGATGCATCCGAACTTTGGATTACTGAAGCTTTCGTTGATGAAGGCGTCACGTTGAAGCGTTTCCGTCCACGTGCACAAGGACGTGCTTTCCGCATCAACAAGCGCACTTCACATATCACCGTGGTTGTCTCCGATACGAAGACACCAGTCAAGGTCCAGAAGAGAGCAGGTTCCCACTAATGGGTCAAAAAGTTAACCCGTATGGGTTCCGCCTTGGCATCACCACTGAGTTTAAGTCGCGTTGGTATGCAGACAAGCTCTACAAGGATTACGTCAGAGAAGATGTTGCTATTCGTCGCATGATGACGAAGGGTATGGAGCGCGCTGGAATCTCTCGTGTCGAGATCGAGCGAACTCGCGATCGCGTTCGCATCGACATTCATACCGCACGCCCCGGTATTGTCATTGGTCGTCGTGGCCAAGAGGCTGACCGTATTCGTACGGATCTTGAGAAGATGACGGGCAAGCAAGTTCAGCTCAACATCCTCGAAGTGAAGAACCCAGAGATCGATGCGCAACTCGTTGCACAAGGTGTAGCCGAGCAGCTTTCGAGCCGTGTTTCTTTCCGTCGCGCAATGCGCAAGTCGATGCAAACCGCTATGAAGTCGGGCGCCAAGGGCATCCGAATCAACTGCTCTGGTCGTCTTGGTGGCGCTGAAATGAGTCGTTCTGAGTTCTATCGTGAAGGTCGCGTGCCATTGCACACGTTGCGAGCTGATATTGATTACGGCTTCTACGAAGCTGCCACCACTTTCGGTCGCATCGGCGTGAAGGTCTGGATCTACAAGGGCGACATTATTGCAAGCCGTAGCGAGCGAGCAGCTTCTGCTCTTGCCGCTGCGCGTGCACCTAAGCCACGTCCCGCTGCTCGTGGTGCTCGTGCACCTCGAGGTCCAGTAACTGTCTCTCATCCAGATTCTGCTCCGGCTCCAGTGGTTGAAGCTCCAGTGGTTGAAGCTCCAGTGGTTGAAGCTCCAGTGGTTGAAGCTCCAGTAGCAGTAGTCGTCACTGACACCACCAACGGGGAGGCGTAACCGATGCTTATTCCACGTAAGGTTCGTCACCGCAAACAACACCACCCCAGCCGGAGTGGTGCTGCCAAGGGTGGAACTGCAGTGACCTTTGGTGACTACGGTATTCAAGCTTTGGAGAACTCATATGTAACGAACCGCCAAATTGAAGCGGCTCGTATTGCAATGACACGTCACATCAAGCGTGGTGGAAAAGTCTGGATCAACATTTTCCCTGACCGTCCCATCACCAAGAAGCCTGCAGAGACCCGCATGGGTTCCGGTAAGGGTTCTCCAGAATGGTGGGTAGCTAACGTCAAAGTTGGCCGTGTCATGTTTGAACTTTCAGGCGTAACTGAGGAAGTGGCTCGTGAGGCAATGACTCGCGCGATTCACAAGCTTCCCATGAAGTGCCGTGTTGTACGACGCGAGGAGGCATAAATGGCAATCACCGTGAATGAACTTCGCGGCCTTGAGGTCGATGAGTTGGCAACAAAGCTCAAGGAAGCAAAGGAAGAACTTTTCAACCTTCGCTTTCAGGCAGCAACTGGCCAACTTGAAAACCATGGCCGTCTCAATGCGGTTCGCAAAGAGATCGCTCGGATCTACACGATCATGCGTGAGCGTGAACTTGGAATTGGTGGTGCTGCATGAGTAATTCAACCGTAGACACAAATGTAGATCGCGGCTTTCGTAAGACGCGTGAAGGCACTGTAGTCAGCGACAAGATGGATAAGACCGTCGTCGTCGTCGTAGAGGAACGCGTAAAGCACCCTCTTTACGGCAAGGTCATGCGCCGCACTAACAAGCTCAAGGCCCACGATGAGAACAACACCTGTGGTGTTGGCGATCGCGTGCTAGTCATGGAAACTCGTCCGCTCTCGGCAACGAAGCACTGGCGAGTAGTCGAAATCCTCGAAAAGGCCAAGTAAGTCCCGATAAGGAGTACGAAGTGATTCAACAAGAGTCGCGACTACGCGTCGCTGACAACACAGGTGCAAAGGAACTCCTTTGCATCCGCGTGTTGGGCGGTTCGTCGCGCCGTTACGCAGGTATCGGCGATGTCATCGTATGTAGCGTCAAGGATGCAATTCCTGGCGGGCAGGTCAAGAAGGGTGACGTAGTAAAAGCCGTTGTCGTACGC
This sequence comes from Actinomycetes bacterium, assembly GCA_037138535.1. GTDB lineage: Bacteria > Actinomycetota > Actinomycetes > Nanopelagicales > Nanopelagicaceae. The sequence continues at coordinate 41,880 of JBAXIG010000001.1, read as the reverse complement.
ACCGTCAAGGAGCGTCGTCGTCCAGATGGCTCTTACATTAAATTTGATGAGAACGCTGCCGTCATCTTGAAGGCAGACGGGGAGCCACGTGGCACCCGTATTTTCGGACCAGTGGGTCGCGAGCTTCGCGACAAGCGCTACATGAAGATCATCTCGCTCGCACCGGAGGTGCTCTAAACATGGCAAAGATTAAGAAGGGCGACACCGTTCAAGTCATTACCGGCAAGGACAAGGGCGCCAAGGGCAAAGTTATTCACGTCTACAGAGAGACCGAAAAGGTGCTCGTTGAAGGCGTAAATCGAATCACGAAGCACACCAAGATTGGTGAAGGCATCCGTGGTACGCAAACCGGTGGCATCATCACTCAAGAGGCCCCGATACACGTATCTAATGTCATGCTCGTAGATTCAGATACCGGCAAGGCAACGCGTGTCGGTTTCCGTCAGGATGAAGAGGGCAAGAACGTCCGAATCTCCAAGAGCACCGGTAAGGACCTCTAATCATGACCACTACTGCTCTCTCTATGCCTCGCTTGAAAGAGCGCTACCGCGCCCAAATCATGCCTGCGCTCCAAGATCAATTTGCTTACGGAAACGTGATGCAGGTTCCTGGCCTCACCAAGGTCGTAGTCAACATGGGTGTCGGCGAAGCCGCTAAAGATGCCAAGTTGATCGAAGGCGCTATTCGCGACCTTGCCGCGATCACTGGTCAAAAGCCCCAGGTCACTCGTTCGCGCAAGTCAATCGCACAGTTCAAGCTTCGTGAGAACATGCCGATCGGCGCGCACGTCACACTTCGCGGCGATCGCATGTGGGAGTTCCTGGATCGCCTCGTCTCCATCTCACTTCCTCGTATCCGTGACTTCCGCGGTCTCTCAGCGAAACAATTCGATGGTCACGGCAATTACACCTTCGGTTTGACGGAGCAAGTGGTATTCCATGAAATCGATCAGGACAAAATTGATCGTCCTCGCGGAATGGATATCACTGTCGTCACCACGGCAACGACTGATGAAGAAGGGCGTGCGCTTCTGCGTCTGCTCGGCTTCCCGTTTAAGGAGATGTGAGATGGCTAAAACATCACTCAAGGTAAAGGCTGCACGAACCCCGAAGTTTAAGGTGCGCGGCTACACCCGTTGCCAACGTTGTGGACGTCCACGCGCCGTCTACCAAAAGTTTGGTCTATGCCGTGTGTGCTTCCGTGAGATGGCACATGCTGGTGAACTTCCAGGTATTACAAAATCAAGCTGGTAAATCCACTGCGCGGCAGGTCCATTGCGAGATTCGCAGCGGATACCACCACGAGAAAGGCCGACTACCATGACAATGACCGATCCGATCGCAGACATGTTGACTCGTCTGCGTAATGCGAACAGCGCTTACCACGACACGGTTGCAATGCCGACGTCGAAGACTAAGCAAAACATCGCCGTCATCCTCCAGAAGGAGGGTTACATCGCTGGCTTCAAAGTAGATGCTGCTACTCGTACCCTCATCATCGACCTGAAGTTCGGTCCCAACCGTGAGCGTTCGATCGCTGGTCTTCGCCGCGTGAGCAAGCCCGGCCTTCGCGTTTACGCAAAGTCGACTGCTCTTCCTAAGGTGCTCGGTGGACTTGGTGTTGCCATTATTTCCACATCGTCTGGGTTGCTGACTGATAAGCAAGCCAATAAGCAAGGTGTAGGCGGAGAAGTTCTCGCCTACGTCTGGTAGGAGGAAACCATGTCACGTATTGGTCGTCTCCCTATCCCAGTGCCTTCAGGCGTTGAGGTCACCATTAGCGGAGCGCATGTCACAGTAAAGGGTCCTAAGGGAACGCTTTCACATACGCTCGCTGAGCCCATTACGATTGCCAAGCAAGACGATGGCACTCTCCTAGTGACGCGTCCCAACGACGAGCGTCTTCCTAAAGCTCTGCACGGTCTTTCGCGCACTCTTGTTGCCAACATGGTTCAAGGTGTCACCGAGGGCTACACCAAGTCGATGGAAATCGTCGGCGTCGGTTACCGCGTAGTCCCTAAAGGCAGCGACCTTGAGTTTGCTCTTGGTTTTAGCCATCCAGTGATCATTCCGGCACCTGATGGAATCTCATTTGCTGTTGAATCACCCACCAAGTTTTCGGTGAGCGGTATCGATAAGCAACAGGTCGGCGAAATTTCTGCCAACATCCGCAAACTTCGTAAGCCTGATCCTTACAAGGGCAAGGGCATCCGTTACCTCGGCGAGACCATTCGCCGCAAGCAAGGAAAGGCGGGTAAGAAGTAATGTCGATCGGCGTAAAGGTTGTTAAGGGCTCCGCACAGAATGCGCGTGCCCGACGTCACTTCCGTGTACGTAAGAACGTGAGCGGTACTTCACTGCGTCCACGTCTTGTCGTATCACGTTCGGCCCGTCATCTCATGGTCCAAGTAGTCGATGACACCATTGGTCAAACACTGGCTTCTGCCTCCACCATGGAGAGTGCTCTTCGTAGCGCTACTGGCGATAAAACCTCTAAGGCTCGTGCGGTAGGTCAGCTAGTAGCTGATCGTGCGAAGGCTGCGGGCGTTGCTCAAGTTGTCTTTGATCGTGGTGGCAATCGCTACCACGGCCGTATTGCAGCTCTTGCAGAGGGCGCTCGCGAGAATGGACTGGACTTCTAATGACCACACGTGAAGCTGACAACGGAGCTAAGGGTCGCGGCGAACGTCGCGATCGTCGCGAACGTCGCGATGGAGGCCCAGAAGCCGAGAAGAGAAATTACATCGAGCGCGTGGTCTTCATCAACCGCGTAGCCAAGGTAGTCAAGGGTGGTCGTCGCTTCTCCTTCACCGCACTCGTCGTTGTCGGCGATGGCGATGGCATGGTGGGCGTGGGCTACGGCAAGGCTAAGGAAGTTCCGCAAGCAATTGCCAAGGGCGTTGAAGAAGCGAAGCGTTCTTTCTTCAAAGTTCCACGCATTCAAGCAACCATCCCGCACCCAGTGCAGGGCGAAGCTGCTGCCGGTGTAGTACTTCTCAAGCCAGCTAGCCCAGGTACTGGAGTTATCGCAGGCGGACCAGTTCGCGCAGTACTCGAGTGCGCTGGCATCCACGACGTACTCAGCAAGTCCCTTGGATCTAACAATGCAATCAATATCGTGCATGCAACTGTTGCTGCACTCAAGATGCTTGAGCAACCAGAAGCAATTGCTGCGCGCCGTGGTCTTCCTTTGGAAGATGTCGCACCAGCAGCTCTTCTTCGTGCTCGCGCAGGAGTAGGTGCGTAATGGGACGTCTTAAGGTCACCCAACATAAGTCGAAGATCGGCGGACGTCCGGAGCATCGCGAGACGCTTCGCTCACTCGGCCTGAAGCGCATCGGCGACATTGTCGTCAAAGAAGATCGTCCTGAGATTCGTGGCATGGTTCATGCTGTACGCCATCTCGTTACCGTAGAAGAGGTGGAGTAATGACTCTCAAAATGCATCATCTTCGTCCCGCCCCTGGTGCTAAGAAATCCAAGACTCGTAAGGGTCGCGGTGAGGCGTCAAAGGGTAAGACTGCAGGCCGCGGTACCAAGGGAACCAAGGCTCGCTACCAAGTACCAGCACGCTTCGAGGGTGGCCAAATGCCGCTCCACATGCGCTTACCTAAACTTCGTGGTTTTACAAACCCATTCCGCGTTGAGTATCAAGTAGTCAACGTAGAGACCATCGCAATCCTCTTCCCAGCCGGCGGGGCCATCACGGTTGCTGACTTGGTGAGCAAGGGTGCGGTTCGCGAAGGCGAGAAGGTCAAGGTTCTTGGCGATGGAGATATTGCAGTCAAAGTAAACGTGACTGCTCATAAGTTTTCCACCTCAGCTGCAGAGAAGATCACTGCTGTTGGCGGTACGGTTACTACTCTCTAGTCATTCATTATTAGTAGTCACTCAGGAATAGTGACAGAGGCCTAGGAGGACGTCGTGCTCGCAGCGTTTGGAAAGGCGTTTAAAACGCCAGACCTTCGTCGAAAGATCCTCTTTACTTTGGGGGTCATGGCGCTCTTTCGCTTTGGCTCGATCATTCCTACCCCTGGCGTTTCCTACAAGAACGTCCAGACCTGTATTGATCAGGTCAAGGGAGAAGGTCTATTCAACCTCGTAAATCTCTTTAGTGGCGGCGCGCTGCTTCACCTTTCAGTCTTTGCTCTCGGCATCATGCCTTACATCACAAGCAGCATCATCGTGCAGCTTTTGACGGTTGTTATTCCACGCTTTGAAGCTTTGAAGCAAGAGGGACAATCAGGTACTGCCAAGCTGACGCAGTACACGCGTTACCTCACTATCGGTCTTGGTATCTTGCAGGCAACCGGCCTCATCGCCGTAGCGCGTACGCCGGGTAACCTCTTTCGAAGTTGCAATTTGCCCATCATTCCCGATGCTTCTTGGCAAAGAATCACCACCATGGTCTTCGTGATGACTGCGGGCACTGCAGTAATTATGTGGCTCGGTGAACTGATCACTGACCGCGGCATCGGCAACGGTATGTCGATCTTGATCTTCACCTCGATTGCGGCTGGTTTCCCAGGTCAACTCTGGAGTATCAAGGTGCAAAAGGGCTGGCCAGTATTTCTTTTCGTGATGGCTGTCGGTGTCGTGATCGTCGCTGCGGTGGTTTTCGTAGAGAACGCCCAACGTCGTATTCCAGTGCAGTACGCCAAACGTATGGTCGGTCGTCAAATGTACGGTGGAACGAGCACCTACATTCCAATTAAGGTGAACCAGGCTGGCGTTATCCCAGTCATCTTCGCTTCTTCATTGCTTTACATCCCCAACTTGCTTGTGAATCTGACGGCTAGCAAGTCAGCTTGGGCTACCTTCATTACCAAGTTCTTCGTGCGCGGCGATCACTGGTCATACATGTTGGCTTACTTCCTCCTCATCATTTTCTTCACGTACTTCTATGTCTCGATCACTTTTAATCCTGATGAAGTGGCCGAGAATATGAAGAAGTACGGTGGATTTATTCCAGGCATTCGCGCCGGTCGCCCGACCTCTGAATACTTGGCCTACATTCTTTCGCGCATCACTGCTCCCGGAGCGCTCTATCTTGGCTTCGTGGCCTTGATCCCGATCATCGCGCTCTCACTCTTTGGGGCGACACAAAACTTCCCCTTTGGTGGAACTGCGATCCTCATTGTCGTCGGTGTCGGTCTAGATACTGCCAAGCAGATTGAAAGCCAACTTCAACAGCGCTCCTACGAAGGATTCCTTCGCTAATGCGCCTCATCCTGGTGGGTCCGCCGGGCGCTGGTAAAGGAACGCAAGCACAATTCCTCGCCGGGCACTTTGCTATTCCGCACATCTCCACAGGTGATATTTTTCGTGCCAACCTAAAGTCCGGTACGCCGCTCGGGGTTGAAGCTAAGGGTTACATGGACAAGGGTGAACTTGTGCCAGATTCCGTAACGAATGCGATGGTTGCTGATCGACTTACTCATGCAGATACCAAAAATGGTTTCTTGCTTGATGGTTTTCCGCGCAATGTGGTGCAATCAGAAGTCTTGGCAGAGATTGTGGAAAACGCGGGTACACCCATTGATGCCGCGCTTGAACTCACCGTTGACGAAAATGAAATCATCCGACGTCTCTCAGGTCGACGGGTCTGCCGTAACTGTGGCCGTATTTGGCATATTGATTCTGATCCCACCAAAGATGTGGCCATCTGTGATGGTTGCGGTGGTGAAATTTATCAACGCGAGGACGATAAAGAAGAAGTTATTACTCGTCGTCTTGAGGTTTATCGCGAGCAGACCGAACCGATTATTAATTTCTACCGCACTCGATCTCTTCTAGTTTCAATTAGCGCGATGGGGGCCGTGGAGGAAGTGACCAGCCGTGCGATTAACGCGCTGCTTGCGCACCGCTAATCATGACTATCCAGATCAAGACCCAAGAAGAAATTCAATTAATGCGCCGTGCTGGCGTTATCGTGGGGGAAACGCTCGCACTATTACGCGAAAGTGTGAGAGTAGGAATGCGCACGATCGAATTGGACGTCATTGCTGAGGAACATATTCGCAAGTCTGGCGCAATTCCTTCCTTCAAAGGTTATTACGGCTTCCCGTGCAGTATCTGCGTCTCCATCAATGAAGAAGTAGTACATGGCATTCCGGGCGAGCGCGTGATTCAAGATGGCGATGTGGTCTCCATTGATTGCGGAGCCATTCTTAACGGGTGGCATGGGGATGCTGCGTTCACCATAGGCGTAGGGAAAATGGCACAAGAGGATGTGGCGCTAATCGAAGATTGCCGAAAATCACTGTGGGCCGGTATCGGTGCTGCGCGCATTGGCGGACATGTTTCCGATATTGGTCATGCCGTCGAGCGCTCTATCGTGGCTTCGGAGAAAGTGCGCAAGGTGCGCTACGGAATTCTCGAGGAGTACACCGGCCACGGCATCGGCACCGAGATGCATCAAGACCCGCACGTGCCCAATTTTGGTAAGGCCGGACGAGGATCCAAGTTAGTACTGGGGTTGGCCCTAGCTGTTGAGCCGATGATTACTCGCGGCACTCATCGCATGCGGACCCTGGAGGATGAATGGACAGTTGTTTCTACAGACGGTTCGCGCGGGGCGCATTGGGAAGAGACTTTCACCTTGCGACCCGATGGCACGCCATGGGCACTTACCAGCCTTGATGGTGGAGAGAGTGAACTTAAGGCTTAGTAGCTGTAGTCGTCGTAGGTGCTGAGGTCGCTATTTTGGGCTGCATAGACAATGAGGGCGATGACGATAACGGCGCCCACTACGCCAACCCAACCGAGAACCACCCCAGCAATCGCCATGCCCTTGCCCTTTTGACGTGGGTCGCGCTTGATCTGGCCGAGTGAAATGTAGCCAAAGATCAACGAGAGGATCGATCCGACGCCGTAGATCCAGAGAACTCCGAGCACAAGTGCCGCGATAGACATGCCATTGGTGCCACCGCTCACCGGCAATGGCGCGCCATATGGACCGGCGCCCATCGGAGCCATCGGGTAGCCAGGTGGGATATAGGGCGCGGGCGGGGTGAATTGCTGAGGGAACGAAGCTCCAGGAAGTGGCTGAGCAAGTGGTTGAGCGAGTGGCTGGGCTTGTGGGGCTTGTTGGGCTTGGCTAGCAGGTCCCGGGATCGCTTCTGGCCGGACGGTGGCGGGGTACCACTTTCCATCCCATGCCTGCCACCAACCGGGAGGAGGAGTCTGGCCACCCTGATTTGCTGGATTCCCCGGATTCCCCGGATTTGCTGGATTCGTTGGATTCGCTGGATTTTCGCTCATGGGGTAATCCTACGACTCACCCGGCCGATTTTTCACTTCCAGCCCTCCCACGTAGACTCAACCCTTGTGCCACAGGCGTTTTAGCCTGGGGTGCCGAACGGGAAGGGGATTGGGTGTCGAAGAAGGATGGTGCCATCGAAATTGAAGGCACAGTCTCGGAAGCGCTGCCAAATGCCATGTTCCGTGTGGAGTTAGCAAACGGCCACAAAGTCCTCGCGCACATTAGCGGGAAGATGCGTCAGCACTATATTCGCATTCTTCCAGAGGATCGCGTAGTTGTGGAATTAAGTCCGTATGACCTCACCCGAGGTCGCATCGTCTACCGATACAAGTAGCCGGTCGAAAGAGGAGCGATGAAGGTAAAACCAAGCGTGAAGAAGATTTGCGACAAGTGCAAAGTAATTCGCCGTCACGGTCGAGTTATGGTCATTTGCGAAAACCTTCGTCATAAGCAACGTCAGGGATAGCAGAAACACCTTTATCGATCGCACCACCTGCACTACCGAAAACTAGATACGCGTCATTCAACTTCGTGAAAGCGAAGACTCTCGGCCCGGAGGTCGAGACTCCACCCGGGCGGGTAGAGACGAGTGGCGGAGGACCTCCGGATTAGCAAAGGAACCCGCCCTATGGCACGTCTCGTCGGTGTCGATCTTCCGCGTGATAAGCGCGTTGAAATCGCACTCACATACATATTCGGCATCGGCCGTACGCGCTCGCAGAAAATTCTCGGCGCTACCGGTGTCAATCCAAATACTCGTGTGAAGGATCTCGGTGAGCCAGAGCTTGCCAAACTCCGTGAATTCATCGAGGGCAATTACAAAATCGAAGGCGATTTGCGCCGCGAAGTTGCAGCTGACATTCGCCGCAAAGTTGAAATCGGTTGCTACCAAGGAATCCGTCACCGTCGCGGCCTTCCTGTCCGCGGACAACGCACCCACACCAACGCCCGTACTCGTAAAGGTCCTCGCCGCGCTATCGCCGGCAAGAAGAAAGTCACGAAGTAGGAGATATGCCACCAAAATCAAAGCAGGCACCTGGCAAAGTCAAGGTGCGTCGCAAAGAGAAGAAGAATGTTGCTCACGGGCATGCCCACATCAAGAGCACCTTCAACAACACTATCGTTTCGATTACCGACCCTACGGGCGCGGTCATCGCATGGGCTTCAGCTGGTCAAGTGGGCTTCAAGGGTTCACGCAAGTCGACCCCATTCGCTGCCCAACTTGCAGCCGAAGCCGCAGCACGTCGCGCGCAAGAGCACGGCATGCGCAAAGTAGATGTATTCGTCAAAGGTCCCGGTTCGGGTCGCGAGACGGCTATTCGTTCCCTTCAGGCCGCTGGGCTGGAAGTGGGTTCCATCTCCGATGTAACTCCACAACCTCACAACGGTTGCCGTCCTCCCAAGCGCCGACGCGTTTGATGTCGAAGAGAGATAAATAAATGGCTCGTTATACAGGCGCAGATTGCAAGCGTTGCCGTCGAGAGAAGGTCAAACTCTTCCTCAAGGGCTCTAAGTGCGATGGACCAAAGTGTCCAATTGAGTCACGCCCATACCCTCCGGGGCAACATGGACGTGGCCGTAGCAAGGATTCTGAGTACCTCCTTCAGATGCGCGAGAAGCAAAAGTGTGCTCGCATCTACGGTGTGCTCGAAAAGCAATTTCGTGGCTACTACGAAGAGGCAAACCGTCGTCAAGGCAAGACAGGCGAGAACCTGCTCCGCATTCTTGAGACTCGCCTCGACAACGTGGTCTACCGCGCTGGCTTTGCAAAGAGCCGCGACATGGCACGCCAGCTCGTCAAGCATGGTCACTTCTTGGTCAACGGTCAGAAGGTAGATATTCCTTCTTTCCGTGTCTCTGAAGCGGATGTCATTGACGTGCGTCCGTCATCTCTTGAAATGACTCCCTTTCTTATTGCGCAAGCTGAAATCGGCGAGAAGACCGTGCCAGCTTGGCTAGAAGTTGTCGGATCAAGAATGCGCATTCTCGTGCACTCGCTTCCTGCTCGTCAGATCATTGACACCCAGGTGCAAGAGCAACTTATCGTCGAGCTTTACTCGAAGTAATCACCACCAAATCAACACGGGCTTCAAATAACGGTCGCCCCGAACAAGTGGAGGAATAACAGTGCTGATCGCACAACGCCCCATCCTCTCTGAAGAGGTAGTAAGCGAATCACGCTCACGGTTCATCATTGAGCCTCTCGAGCCAGGATTCGGATACACGCTCGGAAACTCTCTCCGCCGCACGCTTCTCTCATCAATTCCAGGTGCTGCAGTAACCAGCATTCGGGTTGAGGGAATCTTGCACGAGTTCACCACAATCCCTGGTGTCAAAGAAGACATCACTGACCTTGTGCTGAACATCAAGGGTCTAGTTATCTCGAGCGAACACGATGAGCCCGTCGTCATGTACTTGCGCAAGCAAGGTCCTGGCGTTGTTACTGCTGCAGATATTGCGCCACCTGCTGGCGTTGAAGTTCATAACCCGAATCTCCACCTCGCTACGCTTAACGGCAAAGGCAAGTTAGAGATTGAGCTCACTGTTGAGCGCGGTCGTGGATATGTGACTGCAGTGCAAAACAAGCAACTCGGTGCAGAAATCGGCCGCATTCCAGTCGACTCCATCTACTCACCAGTTCTTCGCGTTACCTACAAGGTAGAAGCTACTCGCGTGGAACAACGCACTGACTTTGACCGGCTTGTGGTTGATGTTGAGTCCAAGGAGAGCATCTCTCCTCGCGACGCAATGGCATCGGCAGGCAGGACTTTGGTTGAGCTCTTCGGCTTAGCCCGCGAACTTAATCTCGATGCTGAAGGTATTGACCTCGGTCCATCACCATCAGATGCCGCACTTGCCGCAGATCTTGCGCTCCCGATCGAAGATCTTGAGCTCACGGTTCGTTCATACAACTGCCTCAAGCGCGAAGGTGTACACACTGTCGGCGAACTCGTCGGACGTAGCGAAGCTGACCTTCTCGATATTCGTAACTTCGGTTCGAAGTCCATCGATGAAGTAAAGGCCAAGCTCATCTCAATGGGTCTTGCACTGAAGGACAGCCCGGCCGGATTCGATCGCTCGCTTGTTGTCACATATGACGATGACGCGGATTTCGATTACGACCCCACTGAAATTCCGCCGGTCATCATCGAAGACCAGCAGTACTAGGGAGAGAGATAGATGCCAACTCCAACTAAAGGTCCTCGCCTCGGTGGCGGTCCTGCTCACGAGAAGATGATTCTTGCGAATCTCGCAAGTCAACTCTTCGAGCATGGTCGCATCACCACGACTGAGACCAAAGCAAAGCGCGTGCGTCCGCTCGCCGAAAAGATGATCACCTTTGCGAAGAAGGGCGATCTCGCCTCTCGTCGTCGCGTGATGACAGTTATTCGCAGCAAGGGCGTCGTGCACACTCTCTTCACTGAGATTGGCCCACGTTTCGCTGAGCGCGATGGTGGTTACACCCGTATTACGAAGATTGGTCCACGCAAGGGTGACAACGCCCCGATGGCCATCATCGAAGTACTTGTCGAGGGCACGCCTGGTAAAAAGGCTGTCGTCGGCGAAGCAACTGCCACTGCTGCTAAGGCTGCTGCTAAGAAGGCTCCGGCCAAGAAGGCTGCTGCTAAGAAGGCTGATGACGCGGCTCCGGCCAAGAAGGCTGCAGCTAAGAAGGCCCCAGCAAAGAAAGCTGCCGCCAAGAGCAAGTAGTTCTTCACTCGTTCTAGCGTTTAGATATGAATAACGATGAGCCCATCAGTAATGGTGGGCTCATTCGTTTGCGCCTAGATATTTCCTACGACGGTGAATATTTCAATGGCTGGGCAAAGCAAGAAAAATTGCGCACCGTTCAGGGCGAATTGGAAAGAATCTTTGGGTTTATCTTCTTTGCAGAGACGCCGCTTACCTGTGCCGGTAGGACAGATTCGGGCGTACACGCACGCGGTCAAGTTGCCCACATGGATGTGCCAGAAAATAAGTGGCGAGCGATAGAGGCGCAAGGTCTTTATCGTCTCAATCGCGCACTGGCGGAAGATGTTCGAGTATTAGCAGTGCAGGTGGCTGATAAAGACTTTGATGCACGCTTTAGTGCATTGGCACGCACGTACTCGTATCGCATTGCAGATGGGGCTGTTGGCCCGCTGCCGCTCAATCGCAAGAGCGTGCTCTCTTGGCCGGATCGCCTTGATCACGTTGCTATGGAGCAAGCAAGTAATTTACTTTTAGGCGAGCACGATTTCACTGGCTTCTGTCGTCGCCGTGAATTTGCTACCACGATTCGAACTATTCAATCATTTACTTGGGAGCGTACCGCTGAATACCTCTGTGCCACCGTCACAGCCGATGCGTTCTGTCATTCGATGGTTCGCTCATTGATGGGTGCGTTGACCGCGGTTGGGGAAGGTCGTAAACCCATTGACTGGCCAGCGTCGATGCTCAATGCCTCCGAACGCGCAAGTGATGTGCCGGTACTCCCGCCTCATGGGCTGACGTTGGAGCATGTGCGCTACCCTTCCCAAGCGGAATTGGCCGCACGTGCGGCTGACACTAAAAAGAGACGTCAACGTCCGGATTATCGAGAGTCGGTCCATGGGTCACATTGATGTCAGCGGTGTTACCTACATGCTCTCCGACGGACGCATTCTTTTAAGTGATGTTTCCTTTCGGGTCGGCGATGGCGTCAAGGCAGCTCTTGTGGGACCCAATGGTGCGGGCAAGACCACACTCTTTCGCTTGATTGCTGGCGATATCGTTCCAGAACTTGGCGCCATTGCTCGCTCCGGTGGGCTTGGTGTGATGCGTCAGTTCATCGGATCCATTCGCGATGAGAGCACTGTGCGGGATCTGCTCATTTCGATTTCTCCACTGCCCATTCGCGATGGGGCACTTCGCATGGATGCCACCGAAAAGAAGATGTCAGAATCGCACACTGAGAGCGATCAGATGGCGTATGCCCAAGCCATTTCAGATTGGGGTGATATTGGTGGCTACGATGCCGAAGTTACCTGGGATCTCTGTGCCATGGCTGCCCTCGGTAAACCTTTCGATGAAGTTTCGCACCGTCTAGTAAGTACGCTCTCAGGTGGTGAACAAAAACGTTTAGTACTTGAAGCATTGCTTCGTGGTCCAGAAGAAGTTCTCTTACTTGATGAGCCAGATAACTACTTAGATGTTCCGGGAAAACGTTGGTTAGAAGAACAAATCAACGAGAGCCGCAAAACAATTTTCTTCATCACACATGATCGTGAATTGTTAGGACGCACGGCAAAGCGCATCGTCACTCTCGAGCAAGGCAACAACGGAAGCTCGGTATGGATTCATGGAGAAGGCTTTGGTACGTGGCACGATGCGCGTAAAGCCCGCAACGCGCGGCTAGCTGATTCCGTGGCTCGTTGGGAAGAGGAGCACCAACGTCTTGAAGATCTGGTTCGGACATTGCAGATTCAGGCATCAAACAGCCCCGCAATGGCTAGCAAGTATCACGCCATGCAAACACGCCTGAGAAAATTTGAAGAAGCTGGTCAACCCGCGCCTCCGCCACCGGAGCAGAATGTGCGCGTGCGACTGCGCGGCGGACGTACTGGGGTGCGAGCAGTCACCATGGAGAAATTTTCACTTACTAATTTAACGAAGCCATTCGATGGCGAAATCTTCTTTGGGGATCGGGTAGCGGTGCTGGGAGCAAACGGTTCCGGAAAGAGCCACTTCCTACGACTGCTGGGGGGAGAGGGCGTGTCACACACCGGCACTTGTCGGCTAGGTGCTCGCGTGCAACCTGGTCTCTTTGCGCAGACCCATGCGCATCCAGAATTTGTTGGCAAGAGCTTGATTGCCCTCCTCTGGGAGCTTCATTCACTTCAGCTTGGCCCAGCGATGTCGGTACTGCGCCGATATGAATTAGACCAACAAGGGGAGCAGCGCTTTGAATCCCTCTCTGGCGGCCAGGCCGCCCGTTTCCAGATTCTCCTGCTTGAGCTTGAAGGCTCTACCCTCCTGCTACTGGATGAACCCACGGATAACCTCGATTTGGCGAGCGCTGAGGCGCTCGAAGATGGCCTCGAGGGCTTCGAGGGGACAGTAGTAGCGGTCACCCACGATCGCTGGTTTGCTCGTTCATTTGACCGCTTTCTGGTCTTTGGAGAGGACGGGGTAGTCCGGGAGAGCCCGGAGCCGGTCTGGGAAGCCTGGTAGCCAACTCGCCCGCTTTGACCCGTTCCCTCCAGCGCGGGTAATCTTGCACGTCGGTCCCCGAACGGGGCCATGGCTCCACTCTTGCGGACTGTGTCTTTTTCGGACAGGTTCGTGAGATCAGGTTCCAGCACTAGATCTGAAAGAAGAGGTTCGGCGTGCGCACGTTTAGCCCCAAGCCTGGCGATATCGATCGTCAGTGGCATGTTATTGATGCAACCGATGTCATTCTCGGTCGCCTTGCCACGCACGCTGCTGTCCTTCTTCGTGGCAAGCACAAGCCCACCGTCGCAGCACACATGGACATGGGCGACTTTGTCATTGTTATCAACGCAGAAAAGATTGCGATGAGCGGTAACAAGCTCAACCAAAAGATGGCGCATCATCACTCTGGTTTCCCAGGTGGTCTTACTTCGGTGAAGTATCGCGACCTCCTTGTTCAGAACCCAGTACGTGCACTCGAGAAGGCAATCAAGGGAATGCTCCCTAAGAGCTCACTCGGCCGTCACATGGGTTCCAAGTTGAAGGTGTACGCAGGTCCGAATCACCCACACACTGCACAATCTCCACAGCCATATACATTTAATCAAGTTTCGCAAGTGAACTGAGGATAAATAGTGACGAACGAGATCGAAATCGACGACCTAGAAGAGAACGCTCCTTCTTCATACACCACCAGCACTCCTTCTGCTGCCACGAACCGTCCAGCCCTGACCGCTCCTGGCGGCGGCACCGGTCGTCGTAAAGAAGCTGTTGCTCGCGTGCGCATCGTTCCCGGCACTGGTCGTTGGACCATCAACGGTCGCACCCTCGACAACTACTTCCCCAACAAGGTTCACCAACAACTCGTCTCCGAGCCTTTTCGTACCGTGGGTGCCGATGGCACTTACGACGTGCACGCTCGCATTCATGGTGGCGGTATTTCGGGTCAAGCCGGTGCACTTCGTCTTGGAATCTCACGCGCACTCAATGAGATCGATACTGAGGCGCATCGTCCATCACTTAAGAAGGCTGGCTTCCTCACTCGCGATCCTCGTGCGATTGAGCGCAAGAAGTACGGCTTAAAGAAAGCCCGTAAGCGTTCGCAATACAGCAAGCGCTAACTCAAGAACTTCAGAGGAGCCTCGAACCACTTCGGTTCGGGGCTCCTCTTTTTAAGTGGTAAGAGCCCCAAAAGTGAGGGCGCTATGGAAGGATCAAAGTTATGGGCAGACTCTTCGGCACCGATGGGGTTCGTGGTGTTGCTAACAAAGACCTCACCGCAGAGTTAGCGCTTGATCTCTCCGTGGCCGCCGCGCATATCTTGGCTGAGAAAGGCACCTTTGCTGGCCACCGCCCGCGCGCCATCGTCGGACGAGATACTCGTGTCTCAGGTGAATTCCTAGAAGCTGCAGTTGTCTCTGGTCTCGCATCGGCTGGCGTTGATGTGTACCGAGTTGGCGTCTTGCCCACGCCAGCAGTGGCACACCTCGTGAATGTGACGGGCGCTGATCTCGGAGTGATGATTAGCGCATCGCATAATCCCATGCCAGACAATGGCATCAAATTCTTTGCCAAAGGTGGAGTAAAATTAGATGATGCGCTAGAGGACGCAATTGAGGCTCGCCTTAATGAACCATGGGAGCGACCAGTCGGAAATGCAGTTGGCCGCGTGATTGATGACAACACTGCTGCAGAGAAATATTTAGCGCACGTGATTGGCACAGTGGATCAAAAGTTTAATGGTCTTAAGATTGTGATAGATGGTGCCAACGGTGCTGCCTCGTATGTGAGCCCACAAGCATTTCGCGCACTTGGCGCTGAAGTAATCGAAGTTGCCACATCGCCAGATGGATTCAATATCAACGAAGGTGTGGGATCAACCCATATCGATCAGCTTGCAGTGAGAGTCCTCGCCGAGAAAGCAGATATGGGTTTCGCCCACGATGGCGATGCTGATCGCTGTTTAGCAGTTGATCACGCTGGGAAAATTATTGATGGAGATCAAATCATGGCGATCCTGGCGCTTTCTATGAAAGAGCGCGGGCTACTAGCTAAGAACACCGTGGTGGCAACAGTGATGAGCAATTTGGGATTTATGCGTGCGATGAAAGTTGCCGGCGTGAGTGTCATCTCTGCCGATGTGGGCGATCGATATGTACTTGAAGAGATGCGCCAAGGTAATTTTAATTTAGGTGGTGAGCAATCTGGCCACCTCATCCTTGCCGATCATGCTGAGACTGGCGATGGTGTGTTGACCGCATTACATCTCACTGCAGCAGTGAAACGCAGTGGGAGATCACTGGCCGACTTAGCTTCGGTCTTTACCCGCTATCCGCAGGTACTCATCAACGTAAGTGGAGTAGATCGAACGCGGGTGGGCGAAATGAATAGCGCGGTGGCCGCTGCAGAATTAGATTTGGGTGAGAGCGGCCGAGTCTTATTACGCCCTTCTGGCACTGAACCCGTCGTGCGGGTGATGGTTGAGGCCGCTGAGGTTGACGTGGCTGAACGAGTAGCTCTTGCGCTGGCAGATGAGGTTCGCGCTGCCCTTTCCCTCTAGGCTAGAGGGTGAGCACCCGGTTATCTGAAGGGAGGGAGCGTCTATGTGTGGCATCGTCGGATATGTAGGCGAGCAATCAGCCCTCGATGTGGTCATCTCGGGTCTTCGCCGTTTGGAATATCGTGGATATGACTCAGCTGGTGTTGCCTTAGTAACGACAGATGGCCTAGCCACCGATAAGCGTGCTGGAAAACTCATCAACCTTGAAGAGTCCCTTGGTCGCACGCCACTTCCGGCAGCCACTACAGGTATGGGACATACTCGTTGGGCCACTCACGGGGGACCCACTGACCGCAATGCACATCCGCATGTGGATTGCACTGGAAAATTAGCGGTCATTCATAACGGGATCATCGAAAACTTTTCTAAGCTACGCCTCGGACTCGAAACGAATGGGCATGACTTCTCTTCTGAGACGGACACAGAATCAGTCGCACACTTACTAGAAGATGCTTATGCCACTTCGGGTGGAAATTTAGCGCAAGCCATGCGAGATGTATGTAAGCAACTTGTTGGTGCATTTACTCTGGTAGCCGTTCATTCCGATTCACCCGACTGCGTCGTTGGTGCGAGACGTAACTCACCACTTGTTGTAGGCAGGGGTGTAGGAGAGAATTTTCTCGCCTCCGATGTATCAGCATTTATCTCTTTCACGCGCAATGCAGTGGAACTCGGTCAAGATCAAGTTGTTGAGATTACTCGCGATGGTATTTCGGTCACCACTTTTGATGGTGCCCCAGCCGAAACAAATGAATACGAAGTTACCTGGGATGCAGCTGCAGCCGAAAAGGGTGGCTACGAATACTTCATGCTTAAGGAAATCGCAGAGCAACCTAAAGCGGTCGCAGATACATTGCTCGGACGCTTGGGGGTAGATGGAAAACTTACGCTAGATGAAATGCGTCTTTCAGATGAAGAGTTGCGCGAGGTCGACAAGATCATTGTGATTGCCTGTGGAACCGCCTACCACGCAGGCATGATTGCGAAGTATGCGATCGAGCATTGGACGCGTATTCCGGTTGAAGTCGAGTTGGCGAGCGAGTTTCGGTATCGCGATCCCATCGTTGACCCCCAAACTCTTGTCATCGCAATCTCACAGTCTGGTGAAACGATGGATACGTTGATGGCCCTCCGCCATGCACGTGCACAACGTGCCCGAGTGTTAGCGATCTGCAATACCAATGGCTCCACAATTCCGCGGGAATCAGATGCGGTGCTTTACACGCATGCAGGTCCCGAAATCGCGGTGGCATCGACTAAAGCATTCCTCACGCAAATCGTGGCAGCTTATCTAGTGGGGCTCTACTTGGCGCAAGTGCGCGGCAATAAGTACGGAGATGAAATTGCCGCCATTCTCACCGACTTGCGAGATATGCCAGAGAAGATTGAACGAGTATTAGAAACTATGGAGCCAGTGCGCAAGCTAGCGTCAACATTGAAAGATAAGACTTCTGTACTCTTTCTTGGCCGTCACGTAGGTTTCCCGGTAGCACTTGAGGGAGCACTCAAACTTAAAGAACTTGCCTATATGCATGCCGAAGGTTTTGCGGCAGGGGAACTGAAGCATGGTCCGATTGCACTCGTCGAAGCTGGTACCCCAGTTTTTGTCACCATCCCGTCGCCACGTGGACGCTCCGTGGTGCACGACAAGGTGGTAAGCAATGTGGAAGAAGTACGTGCTCGCGGCGCGTACACAATACTTATCGCAGAAGAAGGCGACGAATCTATCAATAGCGCAGCAGACTTCATTATTCGCATCCCAGTCTGCCCCACTCTTATGCAACCTCTGCTCGCTACCGTTCCACTCCAAGTCTTTGCCTGCGAGATGGCCACGGTGAAGGGCTTCGATGTCGACCAACCTCGAAACCTGGCCAAATCAGTCACTGTCGAGTAAGCCATGAACACAGAAAAGCCATGAACACAGATAACAGCACCGATGCGCAATACACGGTGACGGTAGACCTACAACGCCGCCGCCAAATGTCTAATGCGCTCCGGCGTTCGTCTCTATTGCTGGCGCTCTTTGCATTGAACACCCTCCTTGTCACGCAAGCAAAGTGGTACCGAGCGATTGACGATAAAATCGGAGATCGTGGTGCGCTTCGCCTCAAAGGAATTAATCATCACATCGTCCTCTGGCTCGATAACCTAGGGTTGCGTGGACTCAGTGCCACCGTGCTGCTCATTGCAGCAATCGCTATTTCAATTCGTTTCAAGTCCTGGCGTCCGCTCAATCTGGCTCTACTCTCTTTGATTGCCTTGAATCTTGTTGTAGGTGCTCTCAAGATCATCATTGGGAGAAGCAAGCCGCTTGACGGAGTAGATAATTTCGATGTGAGCGGGGTTGGTTCTTATCCCAGCGGTCATGCGGCGAATGCCATCCTCACGTGGGGCGTGCTTGCCTATCTCATTTACCGATACACGCACCGCGCTATTCATAGAGCAACCTTGCTTGCAGTAGCCGTTTCTGCTGTCACCGGAGTGGTGGCAGTGATTTCGCTCTTCCGAAACACGCACTGGCTCAGTGATCTCATTGGTGGGATCTTGATTGGTGCTGCTCTCTTGGTACTCGTGATGGCGGTTGATCGCTTTGTGCCTTCTGCAAAACAACCGGTGCAACCATGACCATTCGCGGAATTGGCATAGATGTAGTCGATCTAGATCGCTTTGAGGAGGCGCTAGGTCGCACGCCGGGTCTGCGAGATCGCCTCTTCACAGAAAATGAACGAGGCTTGCCTCATGCCTCGCTAGCTGCGCGCTTCGCAGCAAAAGAGGCGTTAGCTAAAGCACTCGGTGTGCCTGCAGGTTTGCAATGGCACGACGCTGAAGTACAGAAAGATGGCTCCGGGCGCCCCTTCTTTTCAGTGAGTGGCAGTGTGGCTGCGGCCGTGGGGGATGCGAGGATTCATCTCACCCTCTCTCACGATGGCGGGATCGCTTCCGCATTTGTACTTCTTGAAGAGGTCTCATGAAGTGGGCTCATGAAGTGGGCTCATGAAGCGGGCGTATAGCGCGGCTAGTGTCCGCCGAGTAGAAGCGGAGTACTTATCGCAGGGCGCGCCGCTCATGGAGCGCGCAGCTCATGCGATTGCGCATCACGCGCTAGAGATGTTGACAGAAAACCATGGTGCTTATGGCCGACGAGTTCTGCTTCTCGTGGGAAGTGGTGACAACGGTGGAGATGCACTTTTCGCCGGTGGTCTCATGCTTTCGCGAGGTGTACAAGTTGAGGCACTCGCGCTGACTTCGAGCTTTCATGAAGCTGGCGGCCAAGAATTTGTACGCCGTGGTGGGCGTTGGATAGCTGAACCTACTCACTCCTACGACCTGGTCATTGATGGCTTTCTTGGCTTAGGTGCGCGCGCCGGCATCTCTCTTGAAGTACTAAGCGCGCTGACTGAGATCCAAGGCGTGCCCACGTTGGCTGTTGATCTACCAAGTGGGATGAACGCCGATGGAGAAGGTGTAGATCAACCCGCGCTCGTTCCCACCGTCACTGTGGCGATTGGAAGTTGGAAGATTGCACACCTGCTCTCTGAAAGTGGTCTTGGACTCTCTGAGTTAGCAGATATTGGCCTCGATTATGAGAGTGAAATCCCCGCACTTGTTTCATTTGAAGATTCAGAGGTGCATCAACTTCTGCCTACGGAGATCGTGAGCGACCATAAGTACCGTCGAGGAGTCTTGGGAGTGATCGCGGGTTCTGAGACTTTTCCAGGTGCTGGCATTCTTTCGATCAGGGCAGCTCTGGCTTTAGGCATCGGAATGATTCGTGCTGAGAGTCGTGAATTCTTTTCAGAGGTTCCGGAAGTGGTTACTGCACCCGGCAAGATCGATGCGCTCATTGTGGGGCCGGGGTTGATCTCACTCACCCAAGCCCAAGAACGGGCAACTTTTGAGCACCTCGCGAATGGTGGAATTGCGCTTCTCGATGCCGGAGCGCTTCCATTTCTGGAGAAGATCCCAGCAAAACAGCGCCAACAGATTCTCGTCACGCCACACCATGGAGAATTCGCTACACACTTTGCTGCTTTTGCGGTGCAGCTTCTTGCTAATCCGCTGGAATGTGCGCAAAATTTTGTGAGCGCATACGGATGTCATTTGTTGTTGAAAGGGCCGCGTACATTGATCGTCTCACCTGGTGAAATTCCGGTAGTGAATATGCGTGGAAGTGTGGCACTCGCCACTGCTGGTTCCGGTGATGTACTCGCCGGCATCATCGGCAATCTCATGGCACGCACGGGCGCTATCCAGAATAGTGCGATAGCCGGTGCATATATCCATGGGAAAGCAGGGGAGAGTCTCACGGCGGGCGCCAGTGAACTCATCGAGATACTTCCTTTCGCGCTAAGGTAATAGACATGCGCGCAGTTGCCCGCGTCAACCTGGACGCAATCTCCTCAAACATTCGAGTGCTCCGTGCGCGCGTGAATGTTCCGCTGATGGCGGTAGTGAAAGCAGATGCATATGGCCACGGTTTGGTTCCGGTTGCACGTGCAGCCATTGATGGCGGTGCCCAGTGGATTGGAACGGCGCTATTAGCTGAGGGGCTAGAGCTTCGCAGGCAGGGTGTTACTACACCTCAGGTGATTTCCTGGCTTTCGCCACCAGGTGATGATTTCGCAGCAGCAATCGAAGAGAATGTAGATCTCTCGGCGAGTTCTATTGAATTACTTGAAGAGATTGATGCGGCGGCGGCTCTCCTTGGCAAGCGCGCACGAGTTCACCTCGAGGTAGACACAGGGATGACGCGTGCCGGCGCTCTTGGCCAATGGGATCAACTGGTGTCACGTGGCGCTGAGTTAATGAAGAGTGGAAATATCGAGGTAGTAGGAGTCTGGTCGCATTTTGCCCGTGCTGATGAACCTGGACACCCGGCAAATGCCGCCCAGAAGAATTCTTTCGATCATGCGTTAGAAGTCGTGAGTGCTGCGGGGATCGAACCGCAAGTGCGCCATCTTGCAAACTCTGCAGCAACATTGATGGATCCTTCATCACACTATGACTTAGTGCGCACCGGAATCGTCATGTACGGCCTCTCTCCAGATGTCACCACGTTAGGTAGCGCCACAAAGTACGATCTCACTCCCGCAATGACGTTGGTGGCGAGTTTGATGCTCGTGAAAGAAGTACCGAGTGGGGTTGCAGTCTCTTACGGTGGAACTGCCATCACGAAACACGCCACCAAAGTGGGGGTAGTTCCTATGGGCTATGCCGATGGCGTCCCACGGCATGGTTCTAACGCGCTCAAAGTAAATGTCGGCGATTACGAAGCGCCGGTTCTAGGCCGGATCTGTATGGATCAGTTTGTGATTGACCTAGGTCCCGATTCCACCGCCAAAGCCGGCGATGAAGTGGTGCTCTTCGGTGAGGGCGGTCCGACTGTGGATGCGTGGGCAAGTGCAAGCGGCACCGTAAATTATGAAATAGTGACGCGACTAGGTCCGCGAGTTGCGCGAGAATATTTTGGAGCGGGTGCATGAGTCGCATCGCAAAAGTGGGGAAGGCGGGCGCCACCATTGGAGCCACGATGGGCGTGCTCGCTGCCGGTGCGGCAGTGGGATTGGCAGCTGAAAGATACATGGTGGGTCGCTCGCTCAAGAAGGCCGATCCACGCATCGATGGGCCATGGCGCGGCGAAAGTTACGAAGTAGGTGAAGAAGTTGTGGTGGCCTCAGACGGTGTTCGACTGATTACTGAAACCATGGGCGATCCGCTGGCAAAAAAGGTCGTGATCTTTGCACACGGATACGCCTTAGACCGCCGTTCCTGGTGGTATCAGTGGCGTGATCTGCCAGCACACCTCGGGCCAGAGACTCGTTTAGTGCGATACGACCAGCGCGGCCATGGCGAGAGTGAGTATGAACCAGTCGATTCAATTAACGCACTTGGCGAAGACTTACATTCAGTATTGACGCAGTATGCAGCCGACGAGGTTTATTTAGTAGGGCACTCTATGGGCGGGATGTCGATTTTGGCACTTGCACGTAAGTATCCAGAACTCTTCGGAAAAGTGATTAAAGGCGTTGTGATGATTTCGAGTACTTCGGGGGAGAGCGCGCAATCCCGTCTTGGTACCCCCATCCTTGATTTGCCAATCGTGAGTAATTACGCGCCACAGATCCTTGACTTCCTGGCAGACCGAAGTGAACTTGTCGAGCGCGGGATGCGCGCTGGAAAAGATATTGCCTTTGTAATGACGAAGCGCTATTCATTTGACAGCCAAGTGGACCCTCGGTTGGTGGAGTTCGTTTCGGAGATGATCCGGGAGACCAGTATCGAAGTGATCGCAGATTTCTTTCCCCTCTTTCAGGAGTTCGATGCTTTTGAGGCGCTCCATGTTCTCAAGAAAGTACCTGTCGAATTCTTCTGTGGACTCTCTGACCGCCTGACGCCTCCCGAACACACCTCCATAATGGGGGAGCAGATACCCGGAGCGCCCGTGCATTTATTGCCGAAGACCGGCCATCTCCTCATGCTGGAAAGACCTGATCAAGTCAGCGAAGCAATCGTGCGACTCGTGCGTAGCGAGGCATAATCCCTTCCGGTACCCTCAGGTGCGTGACTTCACCGATTCTGGCTCTCGAAGGTGTCAACGTGACCTTCGGTGGACTTCGGGCCTTAGATGATGTCCACCTTGAGGTCTTCCCGGGGCAAGTGGTGGGTTTGATCGGTCCCAACGGTGCCGGCAAGACCACCCTCTTCAATGTCATGAGTGGTTTTGTTACTCCAGATTCGGGTTCCATCGCCTGGGAGGGCGAGCTCATTCAATTCCCCAAGCCAGATCAACTCATCAAGCGCGGTATCGCACGCACCCTTCAAGGTGTGGGTCTCTTCTCTGATCTCACCTGTGTCGAGAACGTGATGGTTGCTCTCACGCATAAGTCACGGACCGGAATATTGAGTGCCATGTTTGGCACCTACGATCGCGATGAAGCGAAATTGCGAATGCGCGCGATGGAAGCACTCGAATTTTGTGGCGCGGCAGAATTAGCGAAATCAAAGCCGAGCGATCTTGCTTTTCCACTTCTTAAGCGCGTGAGTTTGGCGCGTGCCCTGGTGACTGAACCAAAGCTATTGCTGCTTGATGAGCCTGCTGGTGGTTTAGGTGCTGAGGATCTGCGATGGCTTGTAGAGATTATCAAATCGCTCTCATGCGCCGTGCTGCTTGTTGAGCATCATATGGATGTCGTGATGGCAGTAAGTGAAAAAATTTACGTGCTTGATTTTGGACAAGTGATTGCAAGTGGCGCTCCAGAGAAAGTGCGTCAGGATCCAGGAGTGATTGCGGCTTATCTTGGTGCTGCAGCATTAGGGGGCAATAATGCTGCGCATTGATTCGCTCACGACCGATCACGGGCAGGTGCGCGCCGTTGACCGCGTTTCCTTTCGTGCAGAGGTAGGAAGTTGCACTGCCGTCATTGGTGCCAACGGCGCTGGTAAGTCTTCTTTACTCCGCACTCTCTCGGGGCTAGTGAAAGCTACTTCGGGAAGTGCGAGTTGGGGCGATGTGGATTTATTGAAACTCCCAACATCGGAGATTGTGCGCCATGGTGTCGCGCATGTGCCTGAAGGGCGTTCGGTTATTGCCGAACTCTCGGTGGAAGAAAACCTCACCCTCGGTGCATTATGGCGCGGCAAAGATCCCGATGTGGCAGTAACTAAGAGCGAAGTACTCGATCTCTTTCCACGTTTAGGTGAACGTCTCAAGCAAGGCGCAGATTCACTCTCTGGCGGCGAACGCCAAATGCTCGCGATTGGCCGTGCATTGATGGCCCGCCCGAAGTTGCTTCTTCTCGATGAACCTTCACTTGGCTTAGCGCCGATCGTTATCGAACAGATTTTTCACACCATTGACACGATGCGTAAAGCCACCGGACTCACTGTAGTGCTCGTCGAACAGAATGCAGTGAGTGCGCTCGGTATCGCCAATCATGCTATCGTGCTCTCGCTCGGAAAAATTGTTGCCAGCGGCGAAGCCAATGCGATTGCCTCAGATGAATCCCTTCGACATGCCTACTTGGGGTATTGATGAGCACGCTCTTAAGCACGCTGATCATGGGCCTCAGTCTCGGGGCGATCTACTCATTGATGGCGGTTGCACTCATTTTGGTATGGCGAAGTACTCGCGTGGTGAACTTTGCGCAAGCCGGTCAAGCGGTCCTCTCTACCTATATCGGACTCGAAATTCATCGTATGACTGGCTCGTATTGGTTGGCGATTCTTCTCTCCATTATTTTCGGCGGAGTTCTCGGCGGACTGATTGATCTCGCGTTAGTAAGGCCACTTTTGCGCCGCGCTGGTTCGGGCCCGGAAGCTGCTGTAGCGCCGGTGATCGCAACTCTTGGACTTCTTGCGGTATTGCAGGGAGTATCTGGGATGTTGTGGGGCGGAGAATTAATTAATTTTCCTTCCGCGTTCTCGACTGCGGGCCTTTCGATTGGTGGGAGCAAGATTCCATTCTCTGCATTTGATCTCTTTACTGTGGGCGCATCCTTAGCCGTGATGCTCGCTTTCTCATTTATTTTTCAGCGCACAGGGCTAGGTCTTTCCATGAGAGCAGCCGCGTTCTCGCCCGAGGTTGCCCAACTTGCGGGAGTGCGTACGGGGAGAGTGCGCACCATTGGTTGGAGTTTCGCTGGGGCAGCTGGCGGATTGGCGGGCGTTCTCATCACTCCCACGACCTTCTTAGCTCCCAACTCTCTTGACCTGCTCTTGGTCTTCGGTTTTACCGCTGCTGTTGTCGGTGGATTAGAGAGCATGATTGGTGGCGCACTCGGCGGACTAGCTTTGGGATTTGGTTTGGCGCTTGTTCTCCAATATGCCGGATCGAGTTACACCTTTATGACTGCGTTCGTTGTGCTCCTCGCAGTGCTCTTACTCAGGCCACAAGGTCTGATCGGAAAGCGCAGTGGTCGACGTGTCTAAGCGACCCCTACATTTTCTTTCTAGAATTCCTCGTCCGGTGCGTGTGCTCATCGGGATTGCGATCGCGGCTTTCGCATGGGTGCTCATGGGCGATCGAGTTTCTGAATTCCGTATTACTCAAGGATCAATGGTTGCTGCATATGCACTTGCAATCATTTCGATCGTGATGCTCACTGGGTATTCGGGACAAGTCTCTCTCGGTCATGGCTCATTTCTTGCGGTCGGCGCTTATGCCTGTGCGCTTTTCCTAGTTAATTTGCATTGGCCGATCTGGCTCACATTCTTTATCTCGGTGATTGCCGCTGCCATTGTTGGTGCAATTGTGGGCATCGCGGCGGCACGCCTCTCTGGTCCTTACCTTGCGGGAACGACTCTCGCTTTTGCGGTAGGCGTACCTTCTATTTCCGGCTTAGTAAATATCTTGGGAGGCGAGCAAGGAATCTCTTGGGATGCTGCTGAGCAATATGGGCCACCGTCACGTTATGGCGATCCGTATATGTTTTTGAATAAGTGGGTCTATTGGATTTGTGGCGCTGCGCTGATTCTCGGTATTGCCCTTGCAGTCAACATCACCAAGAGTCGTTACGGGCGGATTTGGCGCGCAGTGCGCGCAGATGAAAGTGCGGCTGCTCTTGCAGGTATCAATGTGGCCCGAAGCAAGATTTTGGCGTTTGCCGTCTCGGCAGGCTTTGCGGGTTTTGCTGGAGCAATCTTAAGTGTGACGCTTTCGAGTGTGGCACCTTCAACGTTTGGCTTATCTCTCTCCTTCTTAATACTCACCGGCGCAGTGATTGGCGGCATTAGGTCTATCTATGGCGCCATAGTCGGTGCGCTCGCTTTGGTGATCTTGCCGATGCTCTCCGACATGATTGCGAGCAATGCCTCGGAGTCGATTCATACAAATCTTCCAGGGGTTATCACGGGAGTCTTACTCGTACTCACCGTCCTCTTTAATCCTGGGGGGACGGCAGCTGCATTTAATCACCTGGCACATGGCTTGCGTTCCAAGGGGCGCCGCTCCTCGCATTAGCCAAGAAAGTGCCAAACTGACTCGTCAGAACCTTAGCAATTCCGACATTGCTCTCATTTCGCAGGGAAAAAAGCCACAAATCTCTCGCATTGGCGCCCAGGCGGTTATACGCTCATCCCAACATCAACCGGACTGTGTCGAGCGCCCTGGCTCGCCTCAGCTACCACCGGTCCCTGAAAGGAACCCCATGTCACGCATCACGCGCACACCTCGGCTTATTGCTGCGGTCGCGGCGGTTGCAGTTGTCGGCCTTGCGCTCGCAACTCTGCCGGCGCAAGCAACGTTGCGCAACGAAGTTGGCGTCACGGATTCGTCGGTCACCTTTGGAATTACTGTTCCAATGAGTGGAATCGCGGCTCCTGGCTACAACAAAGTTGCTCCAGCTGCTCAAGGCTATCTCGATTACATCAATGAAAACGGTGGCGTCTTTGGTCGCAAGGTCACTCTCAAAATTGAAGATGATCGCTATGCACCAGCGACAGCTGTATCAAAGACCAACAAACTTATATTGCAAGACAAGGTATTCGGGTTAGCGGGCTCTCTCGGAACTGC
This sequence comes from Actinomycetes bacterium, assembly GCA_037138535.1. Classification (GTDB taxonomy): domain Bacteria; phylum Actinomycetota; class Actinomycetes; order Nanopelagicales; family Nanopelagicaceae. The sequence goes on along the minus strand of JBAXIG010000001.1, from coordinate 15,377 downwards.
CACCCACCTCGCCGTGCTCAAGAGCATTAACCCCGGCAAGCGCGGCATTCCTGATCTCTTTGTGAGCACGGGCTTTAGCGGATTTGATAATCCTAAGAAGTACCCCACCACTTTCACTTACCTCCCTTCATACGTGATGGAAGGCAAGATTGTGGGCAAACTTCTCGCATCCAAATTCCCTGGCAAGAAGATCGCCATCCTTTACCAGGATGATGACTACGGTCGCGATGGTCTTGCAGGCTTTAAGTCCGCAGGCACCACATTCGTTTCCTCTAAGGGATACGCATCCGGTTCACAATCATCACCCGGTCTCGGCGCACAACTTACTGCGTTCAAGGCTGCAGGTGCTGAAGTAGTTGTGCTCTTCGGCGTCTCGTCAGCGAACGGTATTGCAATTGCAACCGCTGCCAAATTGGGCTTTGCACCTCAATGGATCCTCGGATCTGTTGGTGGAGATGCCACCACGTTGAAGGCGCTCGGCATTCCTGCAGCACTGATCAATGGCGCTATGGGTGCTTCGTTCCTTCCTTCAACTTCTGACGACAAGGATCCATACGTCGTCAAGTTCAAGGAGATCAACGAGAAGTACAACAAGGGCAAAGATAAGACCTGGGATAACAACATTCTTGTTGGTATGAACATGGGTATGACTCTGGTGACTGCGCTTCGTGCAGCAGGCAAGGATCTCACCCGTGCCGGTCTTGTGAAGGCTCTCGAAGCTAAGGGCAGCAGTTTCGCTACCGCTGGTCTCGTGCCATTTGGGTACTCGGCAACCAGCCATGCTGGTTATACCGGGTACTGGTTTGGTGCCTATGACGCTGCTGGCAACTTGGTTCCAGATGGTGGCAAATACACCATCTACACGACCGATTCTGGAAGTGGCGCAGTTGTCACCTCTACCTATGTCCGCCCGGCAATGCCGGCCAACGCAATTCCGAATAACTAAGGAGGATTGACATGTCGAATCGAATCACACGTCGCGGCGCGGCAATCCTTGCTTCGTCGGTACTTGCACTCGCAACTACGGTTGCGATTCCATCAGTAGCAAACGCTGCTGATCCCACTTGTGATACCGCTCTTGGAATCACAAGCTGCAATGGAGTGGGAAGCGATGGTGCCGCCTACTCATTTAGCGCACCTACCAACTTCGGTGGCACGCTCTACCTCTGGTCACATGGCTACCGTTACCCAGTAGATCTACCGGCAGCGATTCCAGTCGTCGGTGGCTACAAGGTCACTTCAACTCCTGAACCAGCACCAAGTACAGATGTTGCAAAGGCGCTCCTGGGTTCCGGATTCGGTATCGCCGGCTCGGGTTACTCCAAGCAAGGTTGGGCACCTGAACTCGCAGTGAAGAGTCAGATGGAAGTGGTCGCTGCATTCAAGACTAAGTTCCCGAGCACGAAGAAGATTATCGCGTGGGGCGCTTCTGAAGGTGGCTTCATCACCCAGTTGCTCGTTGACCAAAACCCAGGAACGTTTGCCGCCATGGCTCCGCTCTGCACGGTTTCCAACGACATCGGATCTTCATTGGATTACGCAACTGACATCGTTTGGGGAATGCAAACCTTCTTCGATCCCACCATCGTGGGTCATGGTTATGCAGCCGGCCTTGCCGGTTATGCGCAAGCCATGGGTGACATTGGCAAGATATTTACGGCCCTTGGCGCACTTCAGGCCGGCATTACTGTCGGCACTTGGCCAGAGACTGCAAAGGCTTCACCTCTTGCCGCTAACCTCATTGCTGCAGGTATTCCTGCTCGTAGCGCACTCTTAATGGTCGGCTTGATTTCAGGCCTGCCCACACAGAGCGCGCACTTCGACGGAACGACTGGTCCAGGAGATCCAAGTAATCCGCTCAACCAGGATTACGACAAATTCGCCTTGGCTATTTCGCCAGCTCTTGGTGTTCTCGAGAACCTAGCTAACGCAGCAGTTCTCGGTATCGTCGTTAACTACGATCTAGAGCAGCAAATGGGTGGCAAGATCCTCGACAACTCCACCCACGATTATGTTGCACGTGTCGGCGATGCTGCCGGAACTTACAACATGGCACTCTCTGGAGATGCGGCAATTGCCGGCATGCAAGGAGTACTTAAATTGGCACCTAAATGGACTGCTGACGCAGCCGCTGTTGCCAAATTAAAGATCTTGAAGTCAACCTCGGGCAAGGTCGTTATTCCCACGGTGACAATGCACTCGTTGAACGATCCGGCGGTCTTTGCTGGAAACACTCAATGGCTCACCGATAAGTACCTCGCTTCCAACTCGGCTACGGAGATGTACGCCTCGTTCATCACCGCAGGTCCTGAGCACTACACCCAATTCACCGCTGCTGGTTTGCCAGATACCTCGTATCCGATTCCGACCTCAGCTAATCACTGCAACTTCTCATCTATGCAGATGTTGACCGTTGCCTGGATGGCGAATTACGGTGCCCAAAATGGTGTGCTTCCAGATGCTTTCATCACTCAGTTCCTTCGCGAAACCATTCCTGGTTTCTCAACGGATGACATGCTGGAGACACCGCTTCTGAAGATCTACGGCTAGTAGATAGCAAAAGTTGATCGGGGGGCTCGCAAGAGCCCCCCGATTCTTTTTCCCCCAGCGAGTGCCTCAGCGCGAGCAAGTAGGCTTCTCTTATGCATATCAGCACGAAAATCACCACAGTCACACAGATGGAAGCTCTTGGCGCTGAGATCGCCACGCGCCTCAACGTCGGTGACTTAGTGGTTCTTCGCGGCGAGTTAGCTGCTGGGAAGACTGCCCTAGTGCGCGGTATCGGTGCGGGGCTGGGAATCACCGAACAGATCTCTTCGCCGACCTTTGTGATTGCCCGCCGACACCTTGGCCCCATCCCACTCACTCATGTAGATCTCTATCGATTACTCGATCACTCCAACGTGCGCGCAGAAGTAGGGGATCTTGATTTGGAAGCCGATCTCACTACGGGCGTCGTTGTGGTGGAGTGGGGAGACGAAACCTTTTTCGACGAAGTGCGCCTTGTCGTTAATATCGCCATCACTTCGCCAGAAGAGCGCGAAGTAACTTTAGATTGGCGCAGCTAATGTCACTCACACTTGCCATCGATACTGCCACGCGACGTACGGGCATCGCCCTCGCCTCATCTCAAATTGTGATCGATGAGCTTTATGAAGAGGGCGCAACTGCCCACGGAGAAGCACTCTCTCGATTAGCCTCCCAACTTCTACAAGATGTGGATCGCTCGACCATTTCGTCAGTGGCTGTTGGAGTTGGCCCGGGGCCCTTCACTGGATTGCGGGTAGGTATCTCTTTTGCGCAGAGCTTTGCATTCGCTCTCGGAGTGCCGTTGATATCGGTCTGCACGTTAGATGTCATCGCAGCTGAAGTTTCATGTAACCAAGAATTTGCAGTTGCTACTGACGCCAGACGCAAAGAGGTCTACTGGGCGCGGTACTCGGCGGCCGGGAAACGTTTAGGCGAGTTACGTGTTCTCAAGCCGGGCGATCTCACCGATGAAGAGCGCTGGCTGCCCACCGCGGGGGATGCGGTAGAAATTTATGGGGAACTCTTTCCATATCTCTTGGACCCACCCTTCCCCAGCATGGCTCTGTTGGCCGCGCGGGCTTCAGAGTTTGCTCTGGCTGACCATGCGCCCATGTACATGCGCCGACCGGATGCTACGCCGCCGGTGCTCGCATGATTTCCTACCGGGCCGCTAGGCGCGAAGATCTGCCAACGCTCTTCTCAATCGAGGCAGAGCTCTACCCCATTGATGCCTGGAGCTTAGATATTTTCGACTCCGAATTCGATGGCATTCCTGATACTCGTTATTACGTAGTCGCCGAGAGCGACGAAATTATTGGATATGCCGGACTCTTCTCGCCGCTAGCAGGAGAAGTGGCCGATATTCAAACGATGACAGTGGTGAAGAGCGAGCAAGGTAAGGGAATCGGCAAAGCGCTTCTTAAACTCCTCGTGATAGAGGCACTCCGACGTGAAGCACCCGATGTGCTCCTGGAAGTACGCGAAGATAATGCTTCAGCGATTGGTCTTTATCAGAGCGCAGGCTTCGAGGAAATTTCGCGCCGGAAGAATTATTACGCGCCAGGAATTCACGCGCTCATCATGGCCGCGCCTTCGCATCTGCTGAAGGAGTGGCTCACGCGATGAAGAATGAACCATTAGTTCTCGGAATCGAAACTTCCTGCGATGAAACAGCAATAGGAATAGTGCGCGGCACTACTTTGCTAGCCGATGCGATCGCTTCCAGCGTTGAAGAACATGCCCGATTCGGCGGCGTAGTTCCAGAAGTCGCCTCTCGTGCGCATTTGGAGGCGATGGTGCCGGGCATTGAGCGCGCCTGCGAAGAAGCTCGCATCTCGTTGAAAGATTTAGATGCAATCGCGGTAACTGCCGGACCGGGATTAGTTGGTGCACTCTTGGTGGGAACAAGCGCTGCCGCAGGATTGGCATTTGCACTTGATAAGCCGCTCTATGCAGTTAATCACTTAGCAGCGCACGTGAGCGTTGATGTCTTAGAGCACGGCGCACTTCCATCTCCTGCAATTGCGCTCCTCGTAAGCGGCGGACATACCTCGCTCTTACGGGTGGACGATGTGAGCTCTCGTATCACCGCGCTCGGAGCCACCATGGATGATGCTGCCGGTGAGGCGTTCGACAAAGTAGCGCGCATTCTTGGTCTTGGTTTCCCCGGCGGGCCTGCAATCGATCGCGAAGCGCAGAGCGGAAATACGAGTGCCATTGATTTCCCGCGAGGGTTCACGCAATCCAAGGATCAAGAAGATCACGCCTTTGATTTCTCGTTCTCTGGATTAAAGAGCGCAGTAGCGCGTTACCTGCACGATCATCCGAACTTTCACGTAGCCGACGTCTCCGCCTCCTTTCAAGAAGCCGTGGTCGATGTCTTGCTGACCAAGGCGCTGGCAGCGGCGAAGGCCGAAGGAATCGAGCACCTCATCATCGGCGGCGGCGTAGCAGCCAACTCTCGCCTGCGTTTCCTGGCCGAGGAGCGGGCGAGCAAGGTGGGCGTCGCCGTCCGCATCCCGCGTCCTGCCCTCTGTACCGATAACGGCGCCATGGTGGCCGCCCTTGGCTCTCTGCTGGTGAGCGCAGGGGCTCAGCCTTCACGGCCGGGCTTTGAGGCGAGATCGGCTCTCCCGGTGGGTCAAGTCACCCTCGCCTGAGCACTCGTCACCCCTCCTGCCTGATGGGCTGGCACTCGGTTTGACCAAGTGCTAACCCGCTCGTAAAGTTGGGCTAGCACTCTCACCCCGAGTCTGCCAAAAGTAAGCGTCTACGACCCCCGCGACGGCGTCGGCGCTGTTGGCAGCAGACCAACGACGAAAGTAAAGGGGAAAGGTCAAAGTGACCGCTATTAAGCCGCTTGAAGACCGGATCGTGGTTAAAGCCAGCGCAGCTGAGCAGACCACGGCATCTGGCCTCGTGATCCCAGATACTGCAAAAGAGAAGCCTCAAGAGGGTTCTGTTATTGCAGTTGGCCCGGGTCGATTCGAAGATGGAAACCGTGTTCCGCTTGATGTAAAGGTCGGCGATGTCGTCATTTACAGCAAGTACGGCGGGACCGAAGTGAAGTACAACAACGAGGAGTACCTCATTCTCTCCGCCCGCGACATCCTCGCGGTCATCGAGAAGTAATTTGGCAGCTCGCGGCCTTCGCTAGCGGAGGCCGCGAGCACCTTCTCCTCCCACCCATTTGAATTTGTTCTGAAGTGCTGAAGTACGGAAGTTCGCAAGTTCACGAATAGCTACCTTGAAGAAGAGAGAACATGTCTAAGACACTCAGTTTTGATGAAAATGCTCGTCGTGCGATGGAGCGTGGAGTCGACGCTCTCGCCAACGCAGTAAAGGTGACGCTCGGACCTAAGGGGCGAAACGTAGTCATCGATAAGAAGTTTGGCGCACCAACCATCACTAATGATGGTGTCACTATCGCTCGTGAGATTGAGTTGGAGCACGCCGGTGAGAACCTTGGCGCACAACTCGTGAAGGAAGTTGCCACCAAGACCAACGACGTTGCCGGCGATGGCACCACAACTGCCACCGTGCTTGCCCAAGCAATGATCCACGAAGGTCTTCGTAACCTGGCTGCGGGTGCGCAACCCATGGCAATCAAGAAGGGCATCGAAGCCGCTGTTATCGCTCTCGTAGAGAAGCTCGCATCGACTGCTATTCCCGTAAAAGACAAGTCGCAGATCGCTAACGTTGCCACCATCTCGGCGCAGGATCCGGCAATCGGTGATCTTATTGCTGAGGCCATGGACAAAGTTGGCAAAGACGGCGTCATCACGGTGGAAGAGTCGAATACCACTGGGCTGGAACTCGAATTCACTGAAGGTATGCAATTCGATAAGGGTTACATCTCCCCCTACTTCGTCACTGATCAAGAGCGCATGGAAGCCATCCTCGAAGATGCTTACGTGCTCATCACTCAGTCAAAGATTTCTTCACTCAGCGAACTTCTTCCTATCATGGAAAAGGTCGCCCAAGGCGGTAAGCCACTTGTGATCATTGCTGAAGATGTCGAAGGCGAAGCGCTTTCCACTCTCGTAGTGAACAAGATGCGCGGCCTCTTCACCGCTGTAGCTATCAAAGCCCCAGGTTTTGGCGATCGCCGCAAGGCGATGCTCCAAGACATTGCAATCCTCACGGGTGGTCAAGTTATCTCCGCTGAAATCGGTCTCAAGCTTGATCAAATCGGTCTTGAATACTTGGGTCGCGCTCGTCGCGTACTCGTCACCAAAGAAAACACCACCATCATTGATGGTGCCGGCAATAAAGCAGATGTCGAAGGTCGCGTTTCAGAAATTCGCGGCGAAATCTCACGCACCGATTCCGATTGGGATAAAGAGAAGCTCCAAGAGCGTCTCGCCAAACTCTCTGGTGGCGTCTGTGTCATCAAGGTCGGCGCACATACTGAGGTTGAACTCAAAGAGAAGAAGCACCGCCTTGAAGATGCCATCTCAGCAACGCGCGCTGCTGTGGAAGAAGGAATTGTTTCTGGCGGCGGAAGTGCACTCGTACACGCTGCCACAGTGCTCGCAGGCGATCTCGGACTCTCAGGTGATGAAGCAGTCGGCGTGCGTCTCGTTCGCAAAGCCGTTGACGAACCACTTCGATGGATCGCTGAAAATGCTGGCCTCGAAGGTTACGTTGCAGTTGCCAAGGTGCGCGAACTTGCCGATAACTTCGGTTTGAACGCAGCTACCGGCGAATACGTTGACTTGGTGAAAGCTGGTGTTATCGATCCTGTGAAGGTGACGCGCTCTGCACTTGCCAACGCAGCCTCAATTTCGGCCATGCTGCTCACCACCGAAGCCACTGTTGTTGAAAAGGTCGAGGGCGATAACTCAGCGCCAGCCGGCGGCGGACATGGGCACTCACATGGACCTGGTGGACATAACCACTAATCGTTCCTGATTTCAGGGCTTCGGGACTTTCTAGACCCAGCGTTCTAGGCTGAGTCCATGGATTCTGTAACGGAGCAATTGACACTCTCGATTGATTGCGGAGGCCTTGGCATCAAGGCCTCCGTTTTCGATTCCGCAGGCACCGCGCACGCTGCGCCAATTCGTATTGATACGCCCTATCCCTTCCCGCCTTCGCTCTTTATCGAAACTTTGTTGGGATTAGCAGATTCCCTGCCAAAAGCATCGCGTGCCACAATCGGGATGCCTGGGATGATTCGACATGGCGTCGTGGTAGCAACGCCGCAATACATCACTGCGAACGGGCCTAGAACGCGAATCGATCCGGCACTTCGTGAGCAGTGGTCTGGTTTTGATGCACGCGCTGCGCTTACGTCGGCACTGGGAATTCCTACGTTGGTACTGAACGATGCTGAAGTTCACGGTGCAGGGGTTATTTCAGGTATTGGATTTGAAGTGGTACTCACTCTTGGCACTGGCCTTGGGTGTGCGGTCTTTGATGGTGGTCGTCTTTCGCCACACATCGAATTTTCACACGCACCTATTCGTCGCGGCACCAATTACGATACGTGGATTGGCGAACATGAACGCCGACGCTTAGGTAATGCATTTTGGTCCCGTCGCGTACGTCTCATGATCGACGATTTGCGTCCAGTATTTCTCTGGGATCGCCTCTACTTAGGCGGAGGCAACTCGCGACTCATCACGCCCGAGTTGATACGCAAAATGGGGAGCGACGTGGTGGTCGTGCCCAATGAAGCCGGGATGAGCGGTGGCGTTCGTGCGTGGAGCTTGCGAAACGATTAACCGCACGTGCGTGGAGCTTGCGAAACTATTAATCGCACGTGCGTGGAGCTTGCGAAACGATTAAACGTTCTGCGGGAAGCCCAAGTTGATTCCACCGTGGCTTGGATCGAGCCAGCGTGAGGTAACAACTTTTCCACGAGTGAAGAAGTGCACGCCTTCCATGCCGTGGGCATGTGTATCTCCAAAGAGGCTCGCCTTCCAGCCACCGAATGAGTAGTAAGCCATCGGTACTGGAATCGGAACGTTGATTCCGACCATGCCCACTTCTACTTCATTCTGATAACGACGAGCGGCGCCACCATCGTTGGTGAAGATAGCCGTGCCATTGCCGTAGAGGTGGTCGTTAACCATTTTGAGCGCTTCTGCATAAGTCTTTACGCGAATAACACTGAGTACGGGTCCGAAGATTTCATCGGTGTAGATGCTCATCTTGGGAGTGACATTGTCAAAGAGCGTTGGTCCGAGCCAGAATCCGGCAGCATCGCCTTCGAATTTTGTGTTGCGACCGTCCACTACGAGTGTGGCGCCTTCTTTCTCACCAGCGGCTACGTAGCTAGCAACTTTGTCGCGATGGATTGAGGAAACCAACGGACCCATGTCGGCGCCCTTGGTGCCATCTCCGGTGGTGAGTTTGGCCATCCGCTCTTTGATCTTGGCAATAAGAACGTCAGCGACAGGTTCTACTGCAACAAGTGCAGAAATAGCCATGCATCGTTCGCCCGCTGAGCCAAAGCCAGCATTAATGGCGGCATCAGCTGCGAGATCAAGATCAGCATCGGGGAGTACGACCATATGGTTCTTTGCGCCACCAAGTGCTTGTACGCGCTTCCCATGTGCCGTACCGGTTTCGTATACGTACTTGGCGATAGGTGTTGAGCCCACGAAAGAAATTGATTTAACATCTGGATGAGTAAGGAGTGCATCAACTGCTTCTTTATCACCATGTACCACGTTAAATACGCCGTCTGGAAGTCCTGCTTCTTTCCAAAGTTTGGCCACGAAGTCGGTAGCTGATGGATCTTTCTCACTTGGTTTTACAATCACCGCGTTACCACTGGCGATAGCGAGCGGGAAGAACCACATGGGAACCATCGCGGGGAAGTTAAATGGGCTGATGATGCCCACGATGCCGAGAGGTTGGCGGATCGAATACACATCAACGCCAGTAGAGACGCTCTCTGAGTATCCACCTTTGAGAAGGTGTGGGATTCCGCAAGCAAATTCCACCACTTCAAGTCCACGAGTCACTTCGCCCAATGCATCGGAGAGCACCTTGCCATGTTCGGCAGTGATGATGGCGGCTAGGTCTTCCTTTTTTGCGTTGAGCAATTCACGAAAGGCGAAGAGCACCTGGCTGCGACGGGCAAGCGATGCGTGGCGCCACTCTGCAAAGGCAGCCTTGGAGGAGGCGACAGCTTGATCCATGACGGCCGAGGTGGCGAAATCGACAGTGCCGGTGACCTGGCCGGTGGCTGGATTGTAGATATCGCCGTGACGGGCGGCGCTGCCGCTCCACTCTTGCCCGTTGATCCAATGGGTGACGTGCTTGCTCATGCCTGCTCATTTCCCTGACATCGTGAAGAATGCGGAAGTCGAATGGAGTCAATTCTCTCGGGGGAGCGTGTGCCTGGCAAATGAGGCTCCGACTGGAGCCAGGAGGGCGTTCCGGGGAGATTTGCCCAAGAGTTTGGGCGCTTTGCCCATTGGCAGACGCCTGCCCGCCCCCTAAGTTCGCATCAGTTCACCTCACTTCATATCACTTCAAGCAGAGAAGTCGCCAGCAGAAGGAGCCCTCATGTATCGCCTCACCCCAGAAGGTCTCCAGCACATGGCTCTGGGAGCCACTCTTTTGGGGGCTGGCGGCGGCGGAGATCCGTACATTTCTCTGCTCATGGTTCAAGAGGCGATGGCCAAGTATGGCGAAGTAAACATTGTGAGTGCGAGCGAGCTGGATCCGGATGATCTTGTCCTCACAGTTGCGGTCATTGGGGCGCCCACCGTGATGACGGAGAAGGTCCCGTCGGGCACTGAGTTCGTCGATGCGGTGAAGTCGCTTGCTAAGTATCTCGGTAAGAAACCTGCGGCAGTGATGGCTATTGAAGTCGGCGGTCTGAACACGCTCTTCCCACTTGCAGTGGCCGCCGAAATGGGAATCCCAGTGGTTGATGGAGATTCAATGCGCCGTGCATTTCCGGGAATTGAGATGACTGTCTTTACCCTCGCTGGGATTTCTGCATCGCCCATGAGCTTGGCAGATGAAAAAGGCAACGTAGTGGTTTTCGAAACAACAACTAATCAGATCGCCGAGAAATTAGCACGTGCGTGTGTCATGCAACTTGGAATGGCTGATGGGCTCTCTTCTTACTCTATGACAGCAAAGCAAGTAGCAGATCATGGCATTAATGGTTCCATGACTTACTGCGCAGAGCTAGGTCGCCACCTACAGCAGATTCAAAATGGTAAGGCTGGCGCTTACGCTGATTTTCTTGAGTTCGCGAAAGCCAAAGTCTTTTTCTCTGGGAAAATCATTGACTTAGATCGACGCACCACGGGTGGTTTTGCACGCGGCACGCTACTGATCGAAGACTTTAAGGATCCGGATCGCAAGATGCGTCTTGATTTCCAGAACGAGTTTCTCATTGCCTACGACGGTGATGAAGCCGTGGTGACGACGCCAGATCTCATTTGTGTACTTGACCACGAGAATGCACAACCCATCACGGTCGAAGGTTTAAATTTTGGACAACGAGTTAATGTGGTCGGTTTACCGTGTGCGCCTGAGTGGCATCAGCCAGGGATGCTCGAACTAGTAGGCCCACGCGCTTTTGGGTATGACACCGATTACCGTTCCATTGAGGGGCGCGATGCGTGAATTAAACCTCGCTGACCTAGACGACATGGCGCTAGGTGCCACTTTGCTTGGCGCTGGTGGTGGTGGAGATCCATATATTGGGCGGCTGATGGTCCATCAAGCAGTGGAGACGTACGGGGCGATTCAGATTGTGGAACCAAGCGAATTAGATCCCGATGGATTAGTGGTGACCGTTGCTGGAATCGGTGCGCCCACAGTGATCGCCGAAAAGCCACCGGCGGGCCCCGAGTTTGTGGGCGCCGCACGAGCGCTCGCAAAATATCTGGGAAAAGAACCAGTTGCGATCATGCCGATCGAAGTGGGTGGCCTCAATACGCTTATTCCGATGGCAGCTGCTGCAGAGATGGGTTTGCCGGTTATCGATGCGGATTCCATGCGTCGCGCATTTCCACAAATTGAAATGACTACTTTTACTCTGGCCGGAATAACTGCAACGCCAATGTCGATGGCAGACATTAAGGGTAACGTCGTAATCTTCAGCACCACTTCTAATCAAGTGGCCGAAAAGCTTGCTCGTGCAACGGTGATGGAGCTGGGAATGTCAGCTGCGATGTCTGCATATTCCATGACTGTTGCCGAAGTGGCGAAGTATGGCATTCAAGGCTCCATGACTTACTGCGTTGATCTCGGGCGTAAACTTTCGGCGGTGCAACGCGGAGAACGTGGCGCCTTCGATAAGTTCTTAGATTTTGCAGAAGGTAAGCGAGTCTTCTCTGGAAAGATCATCGATCTTGATCGTCGCACCACTGCAGGATTTGCGCGCGGCACTGTGGTGATTGAACATCTTGAAGATCCCACCAGAATTATGCGTATCGAAATTCAAAACGAATTTTTGATCGCCTTTGAAGATGGCAAGCCCATCATCACGGCCCCCGACTTAATCTGCATCATTGATCATGAGAATGCCGGGCCCATCACCACAGAGACTCTGGCCTTTGGCCAACGAGTCGATGTGGTCGGTTTGCCCTGTGCGCCTGAGTGGCATCAACCAGGAATGCTCGAACTGGTCGGCCCCACTGCCTTCGGCTATGACGTGCCCTACGTGCCGATCTCCAAGTTCCAGGGCTGATGGCCGCCGTGAGCGCGACCCTCTGTGCCAAATGTCCTCAGCCATCCAAAATGGTGGGCGGGGCGCCCATTGGCATCGCTCCCTCCAAGCCCTACCGTCGGACTGTGGAGCCCCGACAGGGCGCTCACCTACATCGAAATCGACTGGATCGAAGGAGCGGTAAATGCGCGAATTAACCCTTGAGGATCTCGATGACATGGTGTTGGGGGCGACCTTGCTCGGCGCCGGTGGCGGCGGAGATCCCTACATCGCTCGCTTGATGGTGCGCCAAGCCATGGAAGATTTTGGCTCTGTCATGATCGCCTCACCAGATGAGTTGGATCCAGACGGATTAGTGCTCACCACTGCGGTCATTGGCGCCCCTACGGTAATTTCCGAGAAAGTACCCGCTGGACCAGAGTTCGTCGGCTGCGTCACTTCACTTGCTGCGTTTTTAGGCAAGAAGCCGGTCGCCATCATGCCGATCGAAGTGGGTGGTATGAACACACTTATTCCAATTGCTGTCGCTGCAGAAATGGGTCTGCCAGTGATTGATGCAGACTCTATGCGTCGAGCTTTCCCGCAGATCGAAATGACAGTCTTTACTCTTGCTGGAATTCCGGCTTCTCCGATGAGCGTTGCAGATGAAAAAGGAAATATTGTGGTCTTTCAAACGACCACGAACCAAGTTGCTGAAAAATTGGCTCGTGCCTCGGTGATGCAACTGGGCATGGCTAATGGAATCTCTTGCTACCCGATGACGGTGGCGCAAGTGCGAAAATTCGGCATTCAAGGATCGATGTCCTACTGCGTTGACTTGGGACGGAAGTTATCAGCCGTTCAACGTGGTGAAGTCGGCGCTTACGATGCCTTCTTAGAATTTTCTGGCGGGCACAAGTATTTCTCGGGCAAGGTGATTGATATCGATCGTCGCACCACAGAAGGATTCGCTAGAGGCACCTTGGTGATTGAGCATCTCACTGATCCCACTCGTACGATGCGCATTGAGATTCAGAACGAGCTCCTGATGGCTTTTGGAGATGGGCAGCGCATAGTTACTACGCCAGATCTCATTTGCATTCTCGATCATGAGAACGCGCAACCCATCACAACTGAAACTCTCGCATTCGGACAACGGGTGGACGTGATAGGTCTACCGTGCGCACCTGAGTGGCACCAAGAGGGCATGCTCGAACTTGTAGGACCGAAAGCATTTGGATATGACGTCCCTTATACGCCGATGGAAGGAGCCAGGAAATGAGTCGTCTACGAATAGGTATTGACGTAGGTGGAACTAACACCGACGCAGTTGTGGTCGATCAAGATGGCAATGTGCTTGCGAGCACGAAGGCCGCTACCACACCTGATCCATCCGACGGTATTGCGGCCGCTTTGAAGGCTGTGATCGAGGGCATCGACAAGAGCCACATCAAGCAAGCGATGCTCGGCACCACTCATCCGGCTAACGCCATCATCCAACGTAAGGATCTGCAACAGGTTGGCGTTCTTCGCCTGGCGGCACCTTCATCGCTCGCGATTCGTCCAGGTGCTGCTTGGCCCAAGGATCTACACGCCACCGTTATCGGACCATCGGCGATCATTAAGGGTGGATACGAGTACGACGGCAGCGAGATCTCTCCTCTCGACGAACAAGCAGTGCGTGATTTTGCGCAGAAGTGCAAGGGCGTAGTCAACGCGATCGCCGTAAGTTGCGCATTTGCTCCGGCAAATTATGAGCAAGAACTTCGAGCTGGGGCGATTATTGCTGAAGAACTCGGTGAAGATTATGCAGTCTCGCTCTCTCATCAAGTAGGCGCGATTGGCCTGCTTGAGCGTGAAAACGCGACCATCTTGAATGCCTCACTCTTCGGCGTGGCCAAGCGCGTTGTCGACGGCTTCCAGGGCGCCCTGTTGAGCCATGGTCTCAAAGTGGATTCTTACCTCACGCAAAACGATGGCACTTTGATGACAGCCGAAGAGGCTATTCGTTTGCCCATTCTTACTGTGGGTTCTGGTCCTACTAATTCAATGCGTGGTGCATGTGCACTTGCCAAACTCTCTGATGCGTTGGTCATCGATGTAGGTGGCACTTCGGCCGACGTCGGAATTTTGATTGATGGCTTCCCTCGCGAATCTTCAGCAGCAGTAGAAGTCGGAGGTGTGCGCACTAACTTCCGCATGCCTGACTTGATTTCAATTGGTCTCGGCGGCGGCACCATCGTTCGTGAAGAAGATGGCGGAGTGCGTGTAGGCCCAGACTCTGTCGGATATCGAGTAGTGACCGAAGCGCTCATTACGGGTGGATCTACCCTCACGCTCTCTGATATTTCTACCAAGGGTGGCCGACTCACGGGTTTCGGCGATGCTTCTAAGGTTGCTAACGTCAAGGATGCCTCCGTTACTGGTGCACTTGCTTGGGTTGATGAGCAAATTCAAATTCTCTGTGATCGTATGAAGGCCAGCCGCACTTCCCTTCCCCTCATTGCAGTAGGAGGAGGTTCGCACTTGGTACCTGACGACATCCCAGGCGTGGCCGGTGTGATCCGCCCTGCCCATCACTCGGTAGCAAATGCTTTTGGCGCTGCTATTGCGGAGGCTTCGGGAGCTGTTGATCGCGTATATCGCTATGAGGCAGAAGGCCGTGATGCGTGTCTTGATGACGCGAAGCGTTTGGCAACAGAGGCGGCAATTCGCGCCGGTGCGGATGCGGATCAAGTTCGTATCACTTCTGTCGTGGAAGTTCCGATGAGCTACTTGCCAGGTCAAGGATGTCGCGTGCAAGTGAAAGCTGCCGGTCCGCTCGCCACACGTTAATACCCATCAATACCCATCAACATCGGGTGAGTCAGGGGAGAAGATGTCGGAACATCTCACTGCTGGGGAGATTTACCGACGCTACAACGAGGCCGAGAATCGCAAAGATTCTGAGGGCACCGGCCGCTACATCGCGCATGATCTCTATGTGGAGATCAATGGTGTAGCAGAGGTAGCTTCTGCTGAGGCCGACGCGATTGCCATGAATGAGCTTTACTCCTGTTACCCCGATTACCGCCGCGAAATCATCGAGATGATTGAAGCAGGTGACCGAGTCACTGTCATGTGGAGTATGCGGGGTACCCCCACGCCTGCTTTATCAGGTGAACTCGGTGAACTTGATGTCCATGGCGTTTCGGTCGTGACTGCCGACGGCAAAGTGATG